>NZ_BAABRS010000002.1:600000-776849 GCF_039545095.1 Fodinibius salicampi
TATTATTTGATCCGATGAAAAAACAGAAAGGGTTTGCTGATTTCAGGTCGAGCGATGCCGGAACTTCAGAAGTGTATCTGCAGCTGGAGCCCGGACAGTCAATTATAGTACAAACCTATCAGGACGGCCAAAGCGAGGCTACCTACCCCTATGTGCAAGAGGAGGGAGAAGCTACATCCCTGGCGGGAACATGGAGTGTAGAATTTATCAAAGGGGGACCTGAATTGCCGGAGCCGGTTGAAATTGATACCTTGAAATCCTGGACAGAATTTGGTGGAGACGCGGTTGAAAACTTCTCGGGAACAGCAAGTTATAGCCTATCCTTTAATGCACCGGATAGCGACAGTGATGGATGGATACTCGATTTGGGAGAAGTGGAGCAAAGTGCCCGAGTTGCGCTCAACGGACAGGATCTGGGTATATTACCTGGTCCGGTTTTTAAGGTGTATATCGACCAGGACATGATGCAGGAAACCAATGAACTCGAAATAGAGGTGGCTAACCTGATGGCGAATAGAATTGCATATATGGATCGGGAAGGCATCCCCTGGAAAAAGTTCTACAATATCAATATGTCCGCCCGGCAGGGGCAAAACCGGAATGAACATGGAATATTTGATGCGTCGGATTGGGAACCAAGGCCATCGGGTCTTCTGGGGCCGGTAACCTTAACCCCGGTAAATCATTTAAATTAATTTTTAAGGAATACTTAAGGAAGTGGTCATGAAGAAATATATTCGTTGTATAATTGTCACAACGGGCATAGTGTTGAGTAGTGTATTGCTGCTCCATGCCCAGGAAACCTATCCGCTTTGGCCGGAAGAACCTCCCTACGCGGTCGGAGACAGCGAGGATGACGTTCCCACACTAACAATATTTCTTCCGGAAGAGGAAGCAGCTACAGGAAGTGGAGTTGTTATTTTTCCTGGTGGTGGCTATGGTCATTTGGCAATGGAGCATGAGGGCTATGATGTGGCGGAGCGATTTAATGAGATGGGACTTGCAGCCTTTGTGGTAAAATACCGGCATGGGAAGCAATATGGTCACCCGGTTCCGTTGCGTGATGCCCGGCGGGCCATCCGAATGGTTAAGCATAGATCGAAGGAATGGAATGTGAATCCTGAAAATATTGGTGTTATTGGGTTTTCAGCGGGTGGGCATTTAGCTTCAACAGCCGGAACACTTTTTGAGGAAGGAAATCCTAATGACCAAGATCCGGTTGAGCAAATGAGTTCCCGTCCGGAATTTATGGTACTGGTGTACCCGGTGATTTCTATGACTGACGAAATCACTCATCAGGGATCCCGGAACAACCTGTTGGGAGAAAATCCCAACTCAGCATTGGTAGATTCACTTTCATCGGAAAAACAGGTTTCATCCAACACGCCCCCTACCTTTTTAATTCATACCTCCAATGATGGGGCCGTGCCTGTGGAGAATAGTCTTGTTTTTTACCAGGCACTAAAAAAAGTTGGAGTTCCTGCTGAGATGCATATTTTTGAGGAGGGGCCCCATGGCTTTGGTTTGGGTGAAGATCATCCACTGCTTTCTGGATGGATGAACCAACTTCAATCATGGTTAAAGCATCGCAATATAATCCACTGATATTGGGGTATCTGATTTTACCTATAAACAATAATATTAAAAAATAAGAGTAGATACTATTAGTGGTTGTCTCTTATTAATAAAAGCGTGCCACTATGGATTTGGTATGTCAAAAAAATAAAAGAAGAAACTTTTGATAATGATTTATGAGTAATTTTCTTCAGCGGTTAGATGCTCGACTTGATTCTATAGATGAGTATGAACGGGAAGCAGTTCCCGCAAATAAGCGTAAAGGCTGGAAAGGTTTTTTAGGGATGTATGCCGGGGAGCATACCGCGGGTACCGAATTCGTTATCGGTCCGCTTTTTGTTGCCCATGGCGTAGCTGCTGTTGACCTTATCTGGGGTTTGATCCTGGGCAATATATTGGCTGTTTTAAGCTGGGCTTTTTTATGTGCTCCGGTAGCAGTAAAAACAAAACTTACCTTATATTGGCAACTGAGAAAAATTTGTGGATCAAAATTGGCACTGATCTATAACATTGTCAATGCACTGATGTTCTGCTTTTTAGCGGGATCGATGATTGCCGTTGCTGCTACAGCAGTAGGTTTACCCTTTGGCATAGATATGCCGGGTCTGGGTGATTGGTTACCTACGAGCCTGGGATGGATATTAACGGTCTTTGTAGTGGGTTTGGTTATAACTATTATAGCAATCTTAGGTTATGACTATGTAGCACGTTTTGCTAATATTGCATTCCCCTGGATGATTTTGGTATTTATTGCAGCTGCATTGGCCGTATTGCCTGAGTTGGGTGTTACCTCGATCTCTGATTTTTGGCCTGTTGCCAAAGAAAGTATTTGGACTGGGGTTCCCGCTGAGGGACAAAGCAAGTTTACGTTCTGGCACGTCATGTTTTTCGCTTGGTTTGCCAATATGGCGATGCATATCGGAATGTCAGATATGTCTATATTACGATTCGCAGAAAAGTGGCAACATGGATTCTCCTCGGCAACAGGAATGTTTTTTGGACATTTTATTGCCTGGATGGCATCGGGTATTCTTACCGCTGCCGCAGCAGGTGCTATTGCTCCTGGAATTATTGCCTATAACAGTGCGGGGGTAGCTGGTGCTATTTGTGTGGTTATTGCCGGATGGACGACTGCCAATCCGACGATTTATCGGGCCGGATTGGCTTTTCAAGCTGTTACCCCCAACTGGAAGCGATGGAAAGTAACACTGTTTACAGGCTTGGTCACTACGATCTTTGCATGTTTCCCCGCTCTTGTGATGAAACTGCTGGACTTTGTAGCACTGTATGGGTTAGTGTTGATGCCCATGGGAGCGGTTATCTTTCTGGATGTGATGGTCTTCCCTAAAATGAATTTGCAAAGCAACCTTGCGGAAGCTGTAGGCCTAAATTTTAACTGGGCAGCGGGTTTGACATGGTTTGTGACCCTGCTCTTATGTCTGTTTATTAATTTTTATATGGGCATTGAAATCTTCTTTCTGGGGCTGCCAGGCTGGTTTATCGCTGTATTGCTGTATATTGGTTTAAGTTACTATTACCAAAAAGATTATCGCCCCGCTGTTGCTAAGAGTTCTGCCAACTGATGTTTAAATGATATTTAGAACAATCGAGAATAAAACAGTATAAAAATGTGAGCAAAAAAAGTGAGTAGATAATATGTCACCTTGAAATCAAGGTTAGTCAAATTTTGGAAATATTAAATCAAATTAGCATTAAATATCGATTATAAGAAAATGGCAAAAAGTACTGTTGAATCCTATTTTAGAAAAGTTGAAAGCAAGTGGAACGCGCAAGAGGTTAAGGGTAAAGATCCTTTGGCGCGCTTGGTGTATCGTTCGAATTTGCTCGGAAGTGATGCCTATATCAATAATACAGGTGGGGGAAATACCTCGAGTAAGGTAATGGAAGAAGATCCTATAACCGGTGAAGAGGTTGAAGTACTCTGGGTGAAAGGTTCGGGTGGTGATTTGCGTACTGCGACCAAACCTAATTTTGCTTCGTTGTATCAGCAACGCCTGTTGGACCTCCAGGAGGTGTATGCCAATTTTGAGAATACCGGCCTGAAGACCCCGGCCGAGGATAAGATGACTGAGATGTACCCACACTGTACATTCAATCTGAACCCTCGCGCTCCGTCCATTGATACCCCGCTGCACAGTTTTATTCCATATAAGTTTGTTGACCATACCCATCCGGTACCTATTATTGCCATTGCCACGGCTGATAACGGGGAAGAGCTGATGAAGGAGATCTATGGCGATCGTTTGGCCTGGGTTGACTGGATGCGACCCGGTTTTGAGCTTGGGCTTAAACTAGAGGAAACTATTGAAGAAAATCCGGGTATTGAGGGTATCATCCTTGGAGGTCATGGGCTGATAAATTGGTCTAATGATGATAAAGAATGCTATGAACTTAGCCTTGAGCTGATTAACCAAGCTGCAGATTACCTATCTGAACATGAGTTGGGAGAAGAGTCTTACGGTGGACAATATTATGAATCTCTGCCAAAAGAAGAACGGCGCGGAGTGCTTTCTGAAATTCTACCCCATATCCGAGGCCAGATAAGCAAAGAAAATAAATTTATTGGTACGATCCAGGATGATGATCTTACCATGCAGTTTATTAATTCAAAGGATGCACCTGAACTTGCAGAATTGGGGACCTCCTGCCCCGATCACTTCATTAGAACTAAAATAAAGCCCTTATATATTGGTTGGGATCCGCAGGATGAAGATATAGATCAATTGAAGGACAAGATTAGTAGCGGACTGAAACAATACAGAGAGGATTATATTGAATACTACGAAAATTGCAGTCCGGAAGATCCATTTGATATGAGGGATCCGAATCCCACTGTTATTCTTATTCCGGGTCTTGGAATGATTACTTGGGGTAAAAACAAGAGCGAATCACGCGTAACGGCCGAATTTTATACTGCTGCTATCGGGGTTATGCGTGGGGCTGAGTCGGTGGGCAATTATACCGCAATTTCCAAGCAGGAAGCCTATGATATTGAGTACTGGGCTCTTGAAATTGCAAAACTTAAACGTATGCCACCAGAAGATGAGCTCTCTCGACAGGTTATTGCCGTAGTCGGTGCAGGAAGCGGTATTGGCAAAGACCTTTCCTCTCGTTTAATTGAAGAGGGAGGAACTGTGGCCGCACTTGACCTTGATCAAGAAGCTGCCCAGGAAACAGCCGATGAAATACTGGATGAAATCGGTATGGGTATAGGAGTTGCCGGTTCAGATATCAGTGGATCAGGAGACATTATTGGTCTCGGATGCGATATTACGGATCGGGAATCGGTTCAAGAAGCACTGAAACAAGTGGTTATCGCTTATGGAGGTGTTGATAATGTTGCCGTAACAGCGGGACTTTATCCCACACCTGATAAAGACGGCACGGTAAGTGATGCCGCCTGGGATAAAAGTTTTGCTGTCAATGTAAAAGGAAATCACATCGTAGCAGATGAGGTTGCCAATATTTGGGAGGCTCAGGACCTGCAGGGAAGTATGGTGATTACCACCAGTGCCAATGCAGTAGTTCCCAAAGCCGGAAGCATGGCCTATGATACTAGTAAATCTGCGGCTAATCATCTGATCCGGGAACTTGCCATTCGACTGGCACCCAAAGTACGGGTTAACGGTGTTGCACCAGCTACCGTTGTGGAGGGAAGTAGTATGTTCCCAAGAGACCGCGTGATTGCTTCATTAACAAAGTACAGACTCGATTTCGATGAAGACGATAGTACTGAAGTATTACGTGATAAACTGGCAGATTTTTATGCCGGACGTACTCTTACGGAAAGACCTATTGAGCTATCGCAACAGAGTGAAGCCATTTACTCATTGCTTAGTTCCAGGTTTGAAAACACAACGGGTCATATAATCCCCGTTGATGGTGGACTAACAGACGCCTTTTTGCGCTAATCTTTAGGATATCCGGTTATGAGAAAAATACTCATCATAATATCGATAATAGGATTAGTACTGACGGTGGTACCGTCAGTACTGGTCTTTATTCAGGAAATCTCGATGGAAGCCCACAAGCAGTTAATGATTGTAGGCATGTTAATGTGGTTTGGGACCTCACCCTTCTGGATGAAAGAACAAGAACTTTAGTTTGGTTAAAATGAGTTTTGTTATAGCGTGTTAATAGCAAAAAAATGTTGTTTGTTATATAGCTAGTCTGATTTTATGGAACTCTTTTAACCATTATTAAAAATAGTATGTAATCGTGAGAATTACTCAACAACAAATTTCTGAGCATAATAAAAATGCCCGTGATGCACATGAATCCCCTTTTGCGTTTATAGGAGAGGAATTAGAAAAAAAAGGAATAGATGTAGACCTATTAATAAACCAAATAGCTATATTTCAGGTGGCTATACCCAGCTGGGCTTTGGGAGCCGGGGGGACACGGTTTGGTAGATTTCCTATTGGAGGTGAGCCGGGAAATCTCGAAGAAAAGATCAGTGATGTGGGCATCTTACATGCCTTAAATCGTTCCAGTGGCGCTATTTCTTTGCATATTCCTTGGGATATCCCGGAAGATACCGCAGCAATTAAGGAATTAGCTCGAGAACATGATTTAGTTTTTGATGCGGTCAATTCAAATACATTTCAGGATCAGGATGATCAGGAATACTCCTATAAATTCGGATCGCTTTCCCATACGGATAAAGCTGTACGCCAACAGGCGATTGAACACAATATAGAAGTGATCCAATACGGAGAAGCCCTGGGTTCTAAAGCGTTAACGGTGTGGCTGGCTGATGGCTCGAATTTTCCAGGCCAGCAGAACTTTAGAAAAGCACTGAAAAGAACTAGCGAATCGCTCCAGGAAATCTATGCTGAATTACCATCGGATTGGGAAATGCTCATTGAATATAAACCGTACGAACCTAATTTTTATTCAATGGTCATTCCTGACTGGGGGACATCACTCTTATTGGCAAATAAGCTGGGTGATCAGGCACAAACACTGGTAGATCTCGGCCATCATCTTCCCAATACAAATATTGAGCAGATTGTCGCGACTCTGTTTTTGGAAAAAAAACTGGGAGGATTCCATTTCAATGACTCGAAATATGGGGATGACGACCTTACAACCGGCTCTATTAAACCCTTCCAGTTGTTCCTGATTTTTAACGAGCTCATTGATGGAACAGATGATTGCGATGACCTTGTGGAAAGTATCGCCTGGATGATTGATGCAAGTCATAATGTGAAGGATCCCCTTGAGGACTTATTGCAGTCGGTAGAGGCTATTAAAAAAGCCTATGCAAAAGCGTTACTTGTAGATAGAAAGCGTTTGGAAGAAGCCCGTGAATCCAATGATCCCACCGGGGCACAATCGATACTGCAAGATGCTTTTCAGACTGATGTACGTCCGCTTCTCCGTGAAGCTCGTATGCGCGACAAAGCCGCAGCCGATCCCATCGGACTTTATCGGGACCTGGATATTCGAAAGCAGCTAATCGAAGAACGGGGAACCGAGACCATTGCAACCGGACTTTAATTTTGAATCAATAACTTCATTAAGTTGACGGCATCTAATACTATACCGGTAACCGCTGTCTTTGATATCGGAAAGACGAATAAAAAGTTTTTTCTTTTTGATGAGGATTTTTCGGTCGTTCGGAAACAGCAAACTTCACTAGAGCAAACGACGGATGAAGACGGAGATCCTTGTGAAGATCTGGAAGTACTATCTCATTGGGTGAAAAATAAAATTGCAGAAACATTGCAGGATAGGACAATACAGATCCGCAGATTAAATTTTTCTACCTATGGAGCAAGCTTAGTTCATCTGAACAAAAATGGTGAGGCGGTAACTCCTCTCTATAATTACTTGAAACCTTATCCGGAGGAGCTGTTTGAGCAGTTTTGTGATACTTATGGTGGAAAGAAAAAATTGTCTCTGCAAACGGCTTCACCGCCCATGGGTATGCTCAATTCAGGTTTTCAGTTATATTGGTTAAAGCATACGAAACCTCTTGTTTTTCAGGAAATTCGACATAGCCTTCATTTACCGCAATATTTGAGTTATCTGGTTACAGGGGAAACAAGTACGGAGCTAACCAGTATCGGATGCCATACCGCCCTGTGGGATTATGAGTCGGAGGAGTACCATGAATGGACCGAGCAGGAAGAAATCCAGCCTTTGTTACCTTCCGTATCTCCTGTTTCTAATGTTTGGAAGTCAAATTACCAGGATAATGAATTTAAAACCGGGATTGGTATACATGACAGCTCGGCCGCGCTGGCTCCCTATCTTATTGCGCTTGATGATCCTTTTATGCTGGTTTCAACCGGGACTTGGAGTATTACATTTAATCCTTTTAATAAGGAGTCCCTGACGTACCAGGAATTAGAACGGGATGCCCTCTGCTATCTTAATATCTATGGTGACCAGGTAAAGGCTGCTCGATTTTTCCTCGGTAATGAGTATATGCATCAGAGAAAAAAACTGCATGATTACTTTAATGAGGGCTGGCAGAATGATGTTTCACTGAATGTGGAATTGATCCGGAAACGTATTGAGGAAGATAATTCCCATCAAAAGCTAAAGCTCGAGAAAGCATATAGCTCTGGTCCTTATCCCACTGATGAACCAGAAGAATGGGAGGTTGAAACATTTGATTCTTACCAAGAAGCTTATCATCAGTTAATGCTCGATTTGGTTGCTATTCAAGCTGAATCTATAAAGCTTGCCCAGGGATCGGAAGATGTAAAAAAAATCCTTATTACCGGCGGATTTAGTCAAAATGACTTTTATGTGAGCTTATTGGCATCCTTTTTTCCGGATAAAACCGTCTATACGGCCTCATTGCCTAACGCTTCGGCATTGGGAGCCGCTTTGGTAGTCAATGATATACCAAGCAGGGAAATCGATAAGCTAAATCTCAAATCTAAACTGGGAATGAAGCGTCATCAACCCGTGGAAGGGTTGAACCTTCAGGGTTATTCATGGGTAAGGCTCGGGCAGGCTAAGTGATGCAAGCCAATAATTTTGCCCTCATGCTAAGCAGTTGATAGTTTACTGTGGGTTTTAGAGCATGGGTGAAAGGTAACTTTGATGCTTTGTTTAATCCGTAATTAAGGTTTTCTTTTAGTTTCTGGCAGACCAGTATCAAATATGCTATAAAGAGTTATTATTGGAACGGTTGATATAAAGAATAATAGAATATGCAAATTTCCCTTTTCATAACGTGTTTTAACGATACGCTTTTCCCCGAGACGGGAAGGGCGATGGTGCAGCTGCTGGAGCGGTTGGGGCACACCGTAACTTTTCCGATGGAACAGACCTGTTGCGGTCAGATGCATTATAATACCGGCTACCAGGAAGAAACCATCCCGCTGGTACGCAAGTTTGTGGATGTGTTTGAAGGAGCTGAAGCTATTGTTGCTCCATCCGCTTCCTGCGTGGGAATGGTTAAGGAATTTTATCCCAAGGTGGCCGATCGAGCTGATGACAAAGTACTGGCCGGGAAGGTAGATAAAATGATTCCCCGTGTTTTTGAGCTTTCCCAGTTTTTAGTGGAAGAGCTGGGTGTGGAGGATGTGGGAGCGTATTACCCGCATCGGGTGACCTACCATCCGACCTGTCACTCTCTACGTATGCTGGATGTCGGAGACGCCCCTGTGCGATTATTGCGTAATGTTCGTGGACTTGAACTTATTGAGCTTCCTGATTCTGAGCAGTGCTGCGGATTTGGGGGAACTTTTGCTGTTAAAAATGCAGAGACCTCCACAGCTATGCTGGGCGACAAAATGTGTAATATCAAAAGTACAGGTGCGGAGGTCTGTACCGCCGCCGATAATTCCTGTCTCATGCATATTGGCGGAGGATTGCAACGGCAGAGTTCTGGAGTGGAAACAGTACACCTGGCAGAAATTTTAGCCTCTACGGAATAACGGATATGAGTAAAAAAGCGGAACATACGCCAACATTCGAGGAGTCGGCAAAGGCATACCTTGATAATACACAGCTTCGCAGAAATATAGGTCATGCTACCCATACCATTCGTGATAAGCGAGAGAATGTCGTTGATGAAATGCCCGACTGGGAAGCGCTCCGTGAAGCCGGAGATGCTATTAAAACACATACCATGCGTCACTTGGATGAGTACTTGCTTCAATTAGAAGAGTCGGTGCAAGAAGCTGGGGGGCAGGTGCATTGGGCCCGGGATGCAGAAGAGGCCAATCAAATTATTACCGGGCTGGTCAAAGGTAAGAAGGTAAACGAGGCCGTAAAGGTAAAGTCAATAACGACGGATGAGATTGGGCTTAACAAGGCACTGGCTGAGGAAGGAATACAGGCTTTAGAGACCGATCTTGCAGAACTTATCGTACAGCTGGCCGGAGACGAGCCATCTCATATTTTAGTGCCTGCCATCCATAAAAACCGGGCGGAGATACGCGAACTTTTTAAGGAGAAATTGAATAAGGATGAATTAAGCGATCGTCCGGAAGATTTGGCTGAGGCGGCGCGCCTTTATCTTCGGAAAAAGTTTTTAAATGCCAAGGTGGGGATCAGTGGAGCAAATTTTGCCGTGGCTGAAACCGGAACGGTAGCAGTAGTGGAATCGGAGGGGAACGGACGAATGTGTACAACACTGCCCGATACCTTGATTACCGTAATGGGAATTGAAAAAGTGATTCCACGCTGGCGCGATTTTGAAGTGTTCATGCAGCTTTTGCCGCGTTCTTCTACTGCCGAGCGAATGAACCCTTACAATTCTTTTTGGACAGGGGTTACCGAAGGGGATGGCCCGCAGGAATTCCACGTTGTGCTGTTGGATAACGGGCGGACCAAAGTATTGGCCGACGAGATGGGTCGCCAGACGCTTAATTGTATCAGGTGCAGTGCCTGCCTGAATGTTTGTCCGGTATACGAACGCACCGGGGGACATGCTTACAATTCGGTATATCCGGGTCCCATCGGGGCAATTCTTACGCCTCAGCTTAAGGGATTGGATGATGAAGGGGCTGCTTCGCTTCCGTATGCATCCACTCTTTGCGGAGCATGCTATGAGGTTTGTCCCGTCAAAATTAATATTCCGGATGTACTAGTTCATCTTCGAGGGAAAATTGTTGATGAGCAGAAGCGTAACGGGGGATTAAAATCAAAATTTGAGCCCGAGCATATCGGAATGAAATTGTTGAGTCGTGCTTTTGCCAATAGCAAACGGTATGAGCGGGCCCAGAAAGTAGCCCGAAGCGGACAAAAACTTTTTGCCGATGAAGGAGTTATTTCAAAATTGCCGGGCTATTTATCCAAATGGACCAATACACGGGATTTGAAGGCTATTCCCGATCAAACATTCAGAGAATGGTGGAGGCAACGCGATGAGTGAAGCAAAAAAAGAGATATTAAGCAGGATTGAGGGCGCATTAAAGGATGTGCCGGAAACGGATCAGAAATCCAATATTCGTTCCGGGCAAGATTACCGGCAACAGGGAGATCGTTCCTCAGAAGAAATTGTGGATCTGTTTGTGGAGCGAGTGGCCGAATACAAGGCAACTGTTAAGCGTATTAATGAGAGTGAATTGCAGCAAGTAATGGATGCCTCATTTGTAGCCCAGAAAGTCGAGAACTTGGTGGTACCGCCGGGCTTCCCTGACGACTGGCTCCCCAATACCATTCATCCGCAGTATGACGATCCGGAATCTCCTTTATCCCATGATGAACTGGACCAGTCGGATGGTGTTGTTACGACATGTGCACTGGCAGTGGCACAGACGGGGACGATCATTTTGGATGCGGGTGCAGGACAAGGACGCAGGGCCTTAACGCTTTTACCGGATTACCACCTTTGTATCGTTCGGGCTGATCAAATTGTGGAATTGGTGCCGGAAGGCTTTGCCTATTTTGAAGAGTCCATTAAAAATGATGGACCGCCTATAACGTTTATTTCCGGCCCCTCTGCTACTTCTGATATTGAACTCAGTCGCGTAGAAGGCGTGCACGGGCCCCGTCGTCTGGAAGTGTTGGTGCTGGATAATAAGTAAGGGTAGTTTGCTTTAACTTATAGCCCGGTCCAGATGGACATAACCGCCATCTACATGGATGAATTGACCTGTAGTATGGGATGAGCGTTCGGAGAGCAGGAAGAGGATTGTATCCGCAACTTCATTCGGGGTAGTCATTCGCTGTTTAAACGGAATTTTCGATGTAATGGATGCTTTTTTTTGTTCCGGATCATCAAATGTATCGAGCCATTTCCGATAACCCGGAGTGAATGATTCGGCAATAACAATGGCGTTTACCCTAATCTCATATTCCCTTAGATCGAGAGCCCATTCGCGGGTTAATGCCAATACCCCACCTTTGGCTGCTGCATAGCCGGAAGTGCCACCCTGGCCTGTCAGAGCCACTTTGGATGCAATGTTAATAATAGGACCTCCCGATTTTTTGAGATGAGGAAGAGCCCGCTTGGTGACGGCAAAAAAGTGAACTAAATTGAGCTTCAGGGAGTTCATAAATTCTTCATAGGAACTATCTAGTCCCACTCCATCATTTATACCCAGGTTATTCACTAACCCTTCAATTCTTCCATACTGTTCGATTGTCTTATCAACGGCTTTTTGACAATCCTCTTCTTGGGTTAAGTCCGCCTGTATAAAGAAAGCTTCCTTGCCCTTATCTTTGAGGTCATTTTCTAATTCCCTGCCTCGGGAATGTTTGTCAATAATGACCGGAATGGCCCCTTCCTCAGCGAGATGGCGGACGGTAACTTCGCCGATGCTGCCGGACATTCCTCCCCCGCCGGTAACAATGATAACTTTGTCAGTTAGCTTCAAATCCATGCTACTATATAATATTATATCTTCAAGGATTAGGCTTTTACAATTGGATTATTTAATTCTCCAATGCTGCTAATCCGGGTGCGGACAGTATCTCCAGGTGTTAAATAAACAGGAGGTTTTCGGCTGAATCCCACTCCCTGAGGTGTTCCCGAAGCAATAACATCCCCGGCTTCCAGGGTAAAGGAATGCGAAAGTTGGGATACCAGATCCGCTACACCAAAAATCATATCCCGGGTATTTGCCTGCTGTAAGGTATCGCCATTTACACTACAACTAATTTCTAGGCTTTGGGGATCAGCAACATCATCGGCCGTAAGAATAACCGGACCCATAGGGCAAAACGTATCCAGTGATTTACCACGAACCCATTGTTCATCACTAAACTGCAGGTCACGGGCGGATATATCATTGATAACCGTGTATCCGAAAACGTGGGAAAGGGCCTCTTCCGGGGAAATATTTTTGGCTTTCTTGCCAATAACAATCCCAAGCTCTACTTCATAGTCTACTTCCTGTGTGAGATTAACCGGAATTTGGATCTCATCCGTGGGCCCAACAATCGAGCTGGTAAATTTTGTAAAGACAAGCGGAGTATCCGGTACTTCCATCTTAGATTCGGATGCATGGTCCAGGTAATTCAATCCGATAGCAACAATTTTTGGGGGACGTGAGATGGGTGCGGCAAACTGGGTTTTATCTACCACTTGCCCGCTGCCCGAGTATTCTTGTAATTGTTCATTTAATTGATCTAAAGAATCATCCTCAGCTTGGATGAGTTCCATTAACGAGCCGTTAAAACCTAATTTATTTAATGCTATAGCTTTATCGTCAGTAATGACAACTGACTGTCCGTCTTTTAGTGTAGTTAATTTCACAGATCAAAAAATTTTTGTATTAAAAAGGAGCTTCATAGTTAATTTTTTGTGAAGAAACATGCAAACATTTGTTTTTCTTTCCTTTTTGGTTGTTTGAATTTATTTGGGTTAAATTTTGACCAAATGTTGAACCTATATTAATAATTAAATTTTCAGATGATAAAAAAAATAGACGCCCACCAGCATTTTTGGAATTATGACAAAGAAAAGCACAACTGGATCGATGAAAGTATGTCGGTATTGCAACAGGATTTCCTGCCATCCGATCTAAAGTCGCATCTGGATGAGAAAAATATAGACGCTTGTGTGGCGGTACAGGCCGACCAAACGGAAGAGGAAACAGACTTTTTGCTCAGTCTTGCCGATCGATATTCCTACATAGCGGGAGTTGTTGGCTGGCTGGATATTAAGAGCCCTGATTTCGGGGAGGCACTTGAAAATTATAGCTCCTATGAAAAATTAAAAGGATTGCGTCATGTTGTTCAGGATGAACCGGATGATTTTTTGCTTCAGTCCGATTTTTGCCGGGGCATAAGTTTGATTAAAGAATATAATCTGACGTATGATATTTTGATTTATGAGCACCAGCTTCCCGCCGCCGTTAAATTTGTTGAAAAATTTCCGGATCAGCCCTTTGTGCTAGACCATATTGCCAAGCCCAGAATTAAAGAGGGTGAAATGGAGAGCTGGAAGCAGGGAATTATAGAGTTGGCTCAGCATCCTAAAGTGTACTGTAAAATTTCGGGCATGGTCACCGAAGCGGATTGGAAGAATTGGCAAAAAAAGGATTTCAGACCTTATTTGGATGTTATCTTTGAAGTCTTTGGGGCGGATCGGCTTATGTTCGGGTCCGATTGGCCGGTATGTACTCTTGCAGCTGACTATAGCGAGGTATATTCAATAATTCACGAGTATATCTCATCCTATTCTGCTGAAAAACAGGAAATGATTTTGGGAGGGACTGCCCAGCAGTTTTACGGACTATAGTTCGCTTGAAAAACTGGTTAGCTATTACTGACTGTTATGTTTTTTGATATAGTCCGTAGGCGTCATGCCCTTGATGTCTTTAAACCTGCGATTAAAATTTGAGACATTATTGAATCCCGACCGGTAGCAGATTTCAGATATATTGAAGCGTTTCTCAATTAAGAGTTTACAGGCAAATCCGACACGAATTTCATTCAGGAATTGAGTAAATGTTTTTTTATTTGTTCGTTTGAAATATCGGCTAAAGGACGAAGGGTTCATGTTTACATGAGAAGCAACTTCTTGCAGGCTGATATTCCGGGTGAAGTTTTCCATGACATATTCCAGCACATTCATCATTCGCTTGTCATCTTTTTTTGCAAAGGTTTGTAGGAAACCCGGACTCGAGAGCAGCTCGTAATCCTGTTGTTCAGCTAGTAACCTTAGCACATCCAGTAACTTGAGGTATCGTTCCAGACCTTGAAGGTGGAACATCGCATCTATCATAGCTATTACCTTGTAGTTGGATGCCGGATCCTTAAATTTTATTCCTCTCTTGGCACGATTAAAGAGTTGAATAATCATTTCCATTTCGGGAAGAGAGGAAAGAACATCCGGAAAATCTTTATTGAAATGAAGGACCTGGGCCCGAGCTTTAAGATCAGAATCTTCCGAAAAGTAAACAGGATCATTGAGCCAGAGATGGGGAAGATTCTTACCAATCATTACAATCTCTCCTTCTTCAAATTTTTCAATACTGTCTCCTACAAAGCGTGTCCCCGTGCTTTCCCGAACGACCACCAATTCTATTTCCGGATGGTAATGCCATATCTTGAGAAAATTGTCATAGAGGTGTTCTCTGAGCATGACCGAACGATCTTCTACAACAGATCTGCTGATAGCTTGCGCTTTCATATAGGCACTGGAAGGTTATTTTTTGTAAATAGATACTTTATATATACTTATATATAATTTCTGCTATGAAATGCAAAGAAAGTATTACTTTTTGCAAAAATAATAGTAGAATATGAAGGCATTACTTTTAATTTAAATAATTGTATAAGGGATTATGGTGAAAAGCATGGCTGTGTTTTCTAGATGTATGAAATAAGAAGTTCAATCTCTCCTGTGAAAAGTTAGAACTTATCACAAGCTAAATGTTTAAACGAATCATTATGAAAGTTTTTAAACTCGTATGTTCCTTTTCCATTCTAATGATTGGTTACGCCGTTGGACAGGCCCAAGATACTGATCTGCAGCTTTGGTACGAGCAGCCAGCTCAGGAGTGGGTAGAAGCACTTCCTATAGGCAATGGCAGTTTAGGTGCTATGATATTTGGGAAAGCTCATAAAGAACGTATTCAGTTAAACGAGGAAAGTGTATGGACCGGTCATCCCATTGATCGGGCTAACCCGGAAGCTCCGGCTTATATGGATTCAGTTCGCTCCCTTTTGTTTGCAGAAAAATATATCGAAGCTGAACAGTTGGCCCAGGATAAAATAATGGGAACCCGGCTGGAGCAGGGAGAACACACCTATCAAACACTTGGTAATCTATACCTGAGGTTTCCAGACTCATCCGCCATTAATAACTATCGAAGGGATCTGAACCTCCATACTGCAGTGGCCTCCGTCAGCTATGAGAAGGAGGGAGTAACTTATAAACGAGAGTTATTTTCCAGCTATTCGGATCAGCTGATAGCTGTAAAGCTTTCTGCCAATCAGCCGGGCCAGCTTTCATTTAATTTGCAGCTCAACCGGCCAAGTCCCCATAAAGAGATCGCTGTTTCTGAGAACGAAATAATAATGAAAGAACATACCGGAGATGGGGATGGCGTTCGTTTTACGGCCCGTCTTAAATTAAATACAGCGGGAGGGTCAGTGAACACAACCGATTCGACCGTCCATATTTCGGATGCCGATGAAGTGACAATATTTCTGGCTGCCGCTACCGACTATCGTGGTGAAGATCCTGACAGGCTTACCGATAGGCGCCTTAAAAATGCAGCTCAATTTACTTATGATGAACTTAAGAAGCGACATATTGAGGATTACCAGCAGCTATTTGATCGGGTATCTTTAGATTTGACTGATGGACCGGTTGCAGAGATGCCTACCGACCAGCGGCTCCAAAAGGTAAAAGAAGGAGCAGTTGATCCTCATCTTACAGAGCTCTATTTCCAATATGGCCGCTACCTGTTGATCAGCAGCTCGCGCCCGGGTTCACTGCCTGCGAACCTTCAGGGCATATGGGCCGAGGGAATGGCACCTCCCTGGAATGCTGACTACCATATTAACGTGAATCTGCAGATGAATTATTGGCCGGCAGATCTGACGAATCTTTCGGAGACTTACGAGCCCTTTTTCAACTTTGTGGAAAGTTTACGGGAACGTGGGCGGGAAACAGCACGAGAAACCTATAACAGTCGCGGAATGGTGGCCCATCATACGACCGATGTTTGGCATTTTACGGATCCTATCGGGCGAACCTATTGGGGACTTTGGCCGATGGGTGCGGCCTGGCTGTCAATGCATTTCTGGGATCACTATGAATTCACTCAGGATAAAACCTTTTTAGAGAAGCGCGCCTATCCTCAACTGAAAGAAGTATCCACCTTTTTTATGGATTACCTGGTGGTAGATCCTAAAACTGGGCATCTGGTAACAGGACCTTCCATGTCGCCTGAAAATCAGTATATAGCACCCAATGGAGAAGTGGCCAGCCTTGCCATGGGACCTACAATGGATATGCAAATTTTGCATGAGCTTTTTGGAGCAACCATCAAATCGGCTAAGCTGCTGGATACGGATGCCGCGTTCCGGGATACGTTACAGAATTTAAAAGATAAGCTTGCACCGGTACAGATAGGAGATAACGGAACTATCATGGAGTGGAATCGGGATTTTGAAGAAGAAGATCCGGGGCATCGTCATATTTCCCATCTTTACTCCCTGCATCCGGGTAATGCTATAAACGCTGAGGATACGCCAAAGCTATTCGATGCGGCCAGAAAAACCATTGATCGAAGGCTGGAGCATGGCGGGGGCCATACCGGTTGGAGCAGAGCTTGGATTATTAACTTTTTTGCTCGTCTCGGCGATGGAGAAAAAGCCCATGAAAATGTTCTGGCACTATTTAGAAAATCCACACTTTCGAATCTTTTTGATACCCATCCCCCCTTCCAGATTGATGGGAATTTTGGAGGAACTGCAGGAATCGCTGAGATGCTCTTGCAATCGCATTCGGGATATATAGAACTGCTGCCGGCTCTTCCGGATGCATGGTCGGATGGGAGTGTAGAGGGACTTAAAGCACGCGGAAATTATACTGTAGATATGACATGGGAGAAAGGTCAATTGGAGAAAGTTATTATTTATTCTCATTTAGGTGGACCGTTACGACTTAGAACTCCCATACCGGTTCAAGATTTAGATAACAAGCTTAATAATTTGGGTAAGTCTGCTAAAGGTTCAACAAAGATGACTTTTAACTATGAGATCCAAACGACTCCGGGAAATGTTATAACATTGGTATTTTGATACTCCGAAAAAAATAAATCTCCCAAAGTTTTTATGAGATGAAATTATATAAATTTTTTATATTCTGTATTATTCTGGGCTTATCTGCAACTGATATAAAGGCCCAAAACCTATCATGGGAAGAGGTGGAGCCTGGTATCTGGAAAGCGGAAGCAGGCGAGCCAGAAGTATACGATCTTTTATCAGCATCAGGGGCAAAACCTCGAAAAAAAGCACTGGAAAAAATGGGAAATGTTCCATTTCCTATATCCAAGAAGGATATAAATGTCCAGTTGGTTGATGGAGAGACGTATCTGCGTTTTCCATTGGAACAGGAGGAAGAAGTCTACGGTTTCGGACTTAATTTTAAAACCGTACATCAACGTGGACGAATATTGCGACTGCATGTAGATCATTATGGGGACGAGGATAATGGGAGAACACATGCGCCCACTCCGTTTTATGTTTCTTCAAAGGGATACGGTGTATTTATTAATTCGGCGCGCTACATAGATGTATATGCTGGTACAGCAGTTCGAAAAGATAGTGAGCATCCCCCGGTTGCCAGAGACCGAAATACCGATCCAGACTGGACCTCGCGACCATATTCGGATAGTGTGGAATTGCTTGTTCCGGCGAAAGGAACTGAAGTTTATATCTTTGGCGGGCCTACTCCACTTGATGCGGTACGGCGGTATAACTTATTCAACGGAGGTGGCCCGTTACCACCCAGATGGGGATTGGGTTTTACACAGCGGGTTCACCGAATGTATTCAGCGGAAGATGTTAGACAGGAGGCAAAAGAATTCGAAGAAAGGGGATACCCGCTTGATTTTATCGGTCTTGAACCGGGTTGGCAGAGTAAATCGTACCCCGGGACCTTAGAATGGGATGAAGGCCGATTTCCTGAGCCCCGCAAGTTTACTCAGGAGATGCTCGATAAGGGTATCCGGTTAAACCTATGGATCAATCCTTATATATCCCCAGACGCCCAATTTGCAGAATCTATAGAACCATTTACTTCCTCCCACACCGTATGGGCTGGGCTTGTTCCTGATTTCAACACAGATAAGGGACGAGATATTTTCTTTTCCCAATTGGGTGAAACTCAGGTAGATATCGGGGTGAGTGGATATAAAATTGACGAAGTGGATGGGTACGATCACTGGCTTTGGCCTGATGTGGCAACGTTTCCCTCTGGATTGACCGGTGAGCAAATGCGCCAGACATATGGGTTGCTAGTACAACGTTATAGTGAAGATCTATTTGAAGAAAAAAATCGTCGAACTTTTGGGCTTGTGAGAGCTTCAAATGGAGGTGGTACTTCTTTCCCATATGTTATCTACAACGATTATTATGATCATCAGAACTTTATAACAGCCCTTATCAACAGCAGTTATGCTGGCGTGCTCTGGACTCCAGAGGTGAGGGCATCTGAAACCGGAGAGGAATGGCTCCGTAGGGTACAATCGGTAGTATTTTCACCAATGGCTATGATCAATGCATGGTCTAGTGAAACCAAACCATGGTCATTTGATGAAGTAGAACGTGAAGTTAAGGAGATGTTCCTACTTCGGATGCGGATGATGCCATACTGGTATAGCGAATATGCCAAATATCATTTCAAAGGGATACCTCCATTTCGTGCGATGAATTTAGAGGAAGGGTTTCATTCGGAATTGAAGAAGGAAGTGAAAGAGAAGAATCTAGCAAAAAATCCTTATGAAGAAGCAATTAGACAGGAGATCAAGGATCAATATATGGCAGGCAAATATTTACTGGTAGCTCCTATGTTTGAAGGTCAGAAAAGCCGGGAGGTCGTACTGCCCAAGGGCCGTTGGTATGATTTCTATACCGGCGATTATGTGGGAAATGGAGAGGTGATTACTGTGACTCCGGGATTGGATAATATTCCCGTTTTTGTAAAAGATGGAGGCATAATTCCAATGATGACTCCCAGAATGCATGCACCCAAACTTGGGGAAAAGGTAGATATCGAAGTTCGTCACTATGGGGAAAAAGCGGGAAGATATATGCTTTATGATGATGATGGCGAAACCTATGATTATGAAGATGGGGAATATCAATTTAGAGAAATCTGTGTAAAAAAGCTGGAAAACAAACGGTTTGAGGGATCTATTTCACCACCAGAAAAGAACAAACCCAATACCGTGGGTAATGTCAGCTGGAAATTCATGACGCAGTGATGCCATCGCAATTAATAGCTACAGAAACGGGTGCCATAAAGTAAGTATACTATTTAAGCAGATCAGAATCTGAGAATTAAGCTGATACTCATGTTAAATGAATTCAGATTTACTTCGTATCTAGTCGAAGGATATAGGTCATGTAAAAATTACACACTTGACTTTTTTTGGGCTGATGGTACCTTGCGGAAGACAATACTGGCAAATTAGAAAGGACCGATATTTATTTGTGGTATAGAGATTATGAAACAGAGTTGAAATTTATTCCGGACGAAAAGAAAATAACGTTCGTAGAATTTTATCACCACCATGAAAACAGTTATAACAGAAGTTGAAGTTAAGGATATACGCTTCCCAACCAGCCAGGGTTTGGATGGATCAGATGCGATGAATCCGGATCCAGATTATTCAGCGGCCTATCTCATTTTAAAGACAAATAAGGAGGTTGAAGGGCACGGTCTCACCTTTACCATTGGGCGGGGGAATAACCTGTGTGTTCAAGCGATTAAAGAGTTTGAGTCTCATGTTCTTGATAAACCATTTGAAAGTATCGTCAATGATCTCGGTTCCTTTTGGAAGCAGATGGCCCGGGATAGTCAACTGCGTTGGCTGGGTCCCGAAAAGGGAGTTATCCATTTAGCACTGGGAGCCTTTGTTAATGCTTTATGGGATTTGTATGCAAAGATAGAGGAGAAACCACTCTGGAAATTGCTGGCAGATATGTCTCCGGAGGAATTAGTGCGATGCATTGATTTTAGCTATATCACGGATGTCCTGAAGCCTGAAGAGGCATTAGAAATTTTACGGAAACAGGAAGGATCTAAAGCTGAACGAATTCAGAAATTGCAGAAGGATGGATATCCGGCCTATACGACTTCTGCCGGATGGTTAGGATATTCTGATGACAAGATACGACGACTCTGTCGGAAAGCAGTGGCAGAAGGATGGAGTAGTATTAAAATGAAAGTAGGCGGCAACTTAGAGGATGACCTGCGACGTGCTGCGATTATCCGGGAAGAAATCGGTCCCGATCGGCAACTTATGATGGATGCCAATCAAAAGTGGGATATTGATGAAGCGATCAAAAATATGGAAGCACTGTCTGAATTTGATCCCTGGTGGATAGAGGAACCCACCAGCCCCGATGATATCCTGGGGCACGCAACGATCGGAAAAGCAATAAATCCTATCAAAATAGCAACAGGAGAGCATTGCCAGAACCGAATTATATTTAAACAATTGATGCAGGCAGGCGCGCTGGATATTTGCCAGATCGACAGCTGTAGGGTAGGGGGCGTCAATGAGAATTTAGCGATTATGTTGATGGCTGCTAAATTTGATATTCCGGTTTGTCCCCATGCCGGAGGTGTGGGGCTTTGTGAGTATGTACAGCATCTTTCAATGATCGATTATATTGCCATTAGCGGCAGTCGGGAAGGACGGATGATTGAATATGTGGACCATCTACACGAACATTTTAAAGATCCGGTTAAAATAGAAAACGGACACTACGTGCTGCCCGAACAACCAGGATTTAGTATTGAAATAAAAAAGAAGAGTTTAAAGGAATATGCCTATCCCGATGGACCGGTATGGCAGGAAATTAGAAGTAAAACAATAGTATAAAAGAGGAGTTATATATGGAGATTCGATTTGATGATCAGACCGCAGTTATTACCGGTGGAGGAAGTGGAATAGGAGAGAAAATTAGTCATAAATTCGCAGAATCCGGTGCTCATGTTTGTATTCTGGATTATGATAAAGAGGCAGGGCAGTCGGTCTGTAAGGAACTGGAAAATAAAGGGTATGCCTGTAGCTTTTTTTACTGTGATGTAGCTGACCAACAGCAGGTGCAAAAGGTATTTGATGAAATTACGGGACAACTGGAAAAGGTAGATATCCTAATTAATAACGCTGGTATTGCCCATGTAGGAAATCTACAGGATACGACGGAAGAAGATTTTGACCGAATTTATGATGTCAATGTTAAAGGAGTCTATAACTGCATGTATGCTTCCATTGATCAGATGGTCGAACAGGGCGGAGGGGTAATCTTGAATATGGCATCGGTGGCCGCGACGGTGGGTATTGAAGATCGTTTTGCCTATTCTATGAGTAAAGGGGCAGTATTAACGATGACGCTTTCCGTTGCCAAAGATTTTATCAATGATAATATCCGATGCAATTGCATTTCACCGGCGCGGATTCATACGCCTTTTGTGGATGGCTTCCTGGAAGAGAACTATCCCGGAAAGGAAGATGAGATGTTTGAACAACTCTCCAGGACACAGCCTATCGGACGTATGGGAGAGCCCGATGAAGTAGCGGGACTTGTGCTCTACCTTTGCTCGGATCAGGCAGGTTTTATAACAGGGACGAACTATCCGATAGACGGCGGGTTTCTTAATTTAAATACCTAAGATTGCAGGGATTAGGTGAAATCATAAATCAAATAGGGATCTGAAAATGAAAATAATTAGTAAGCTTTGTTTAATTGCGGTAGTAGCATTTGGCATTATGCAATGCCAGCCAAAGGAGTCGGCTGAAGTGCAGCAAACGCTGACCGAGGAAGAAATTCTTAATGAGTCGGAGCAGGCGTTTAATGAGCGCATGGAGTGGTGGCGCGAGGCCAAGTTCGGGCTGTTTATCCACTGGGGACCTTATGCAGTTCCGGCCGGTGTGCATGATGGCCAGGAAATAGAGGGAATCGGAGAGTGGATTATGGATCGGGCTGAAATTCCGGTTTCAGAATATGAAGAATATGCCCGGCAGTTTAATCCCGAGCAATATGACGCTGAAGAGTGGGTGAAAATAGCCAAAGACGCCGGGATGAAATATATTATTATAACTTCCAAGCATCATGATGGCTTTGGGCTGTGGGATTCAGAAGTAAGCGATTATGACGCGGTTGATTTTGCGGCTATCGAGCAGGATCTGTTAGCTGATTTGAAGAAAGCCGCTGATAAACACGATATAAAGCTGGGGTTTTACTATTCCATAATGGATTGGCACCATCCCAATGCCCAGGCGCCTCACTACCCGGATTATAATACGGACGAAAAGAGTAATCCCAATTTTGATCAGTATGTTGAGAACTACATGAAGCCACAGCTTAAAGAGCTAGTGGAGAAATATGATCCCGCTGTGCTCTGGTTTGACGGCGAGTGGATTCCGGAATGGACCCACGAGCACGGGGTGGAGACCTATACCTGGCTGCGCCAAATGAAGCCGGATCTCATTATTAACAATCGGGTGGATGTCGGACGTCAGGGTATGCAGGGGATGAATGAAGAAGGTGGTGAGTTTGTCGGCGATTTTGGAACGCCTGAACAGGAGATCCTTGAAAGCACCAGGGAATTTGACTGGGAAGCATGCATGACGATGAACGACACCTGGGGATACAAGAAAAATGACGACAACTGGAAATCGGCTGAAACCCTTATCCATAATCTGGTGGATATCGCTTCCAAAGGCGGCAACTATTTGCTGAATGTCGGGCCCACAGCAGAGGGCCTAATTCCGCAGGCCAGCGTAGATCGTCTGGCGAAAATGGGGGACTGGATGGAGGTAAACAGTGAGGCCATCTATGAGACCGAACGATTGCAGCATAGTTTTAAAGAAGGAGAGAATATTCGTTATACCAAGCAAAAAGGAGATTCCGTTTTTTATGGAATCCTGCTGGAGCAACCCGGAGAAACAATTAGCTTCAGTGTCTTGCGCCCCGATGAAGGTTCCGAAGTGAAATTGTTGGGCTATGATGAACCTCTTAAATGGGAGTTTGGAGAAGATGAAGGATTGGCCTTACAAGTACCGGACGAAGTGAGAGAAAATACAGACTTTGGTCCTGCTTGGGTGTTCAAAGTCCAGGGAAGTGAGGTTGAAAGCTAGGTTTTGGAGGTATAGTATCCAAAATAGTGTAACCCAGCTTAATATGATAAGTGAAGAGAATAATTTTGGTATGATTACTTCTTTTTAGATGATTCCCTGATGATTAATTCTGGCGTTAAAATTGTTTTTTGAGAAGGTCTTTTAGCACTGGATGATTCTGTTGATCCTGAAATTTGATCAAGCAAGTGTTGGGCTGCTATTTTACCCATTTTGCGACTATGCTGTTCGATACTGGAAATAGTAGGCGTGACATAAGAGGTGAAAGCCTCGTTACTAAATCCCACTACTGCTACTTCTTCCGGAATATCTATATTGCTTTCCTGTAAAAACTGGATAGCTCCTAGGGCTGTATAGTCATTAGAGGCAAAAATAGCATTCGGCTTTTTTCTATTGTTAAGTAGTGTTAGAGTTAGCTTTCTACCACCCTCTAAACTCATATCACTTTCAACGACTAAATTTTCTTCATTTGGTATCCCATGATCTTCCAATGCTTGCTTATATCCCCGGTAACGCTCTTTATAGATATGAACACTAAGCTGTCCGGCAATATGAGCAATTCGGGTACACCCTTGATCAATCAGATGAGAAACCGCTTTATAAGCACCTTTGAAATCATCAATAGCTACTACATCTGAATCTATAGCATCATTGAACCGGTCAAACAGAACTAATGGTATATCTTGGTCGAGTATATCCTGATAGTGTCCAAATTCATGTGTTTCCATTGCATGGGAGGCGATAATTCCGTCAACCCTTGCTCTATACATAGTTTCAATATTACTTTTCTCGTCACTTGTATCATCATTAGATTGGAAGATGGTAATGTTATAGCCCTTCTTTTTTGCAACTTCTTCTATGCCCCTGATAGCTGAGGCAAAGAAATTTTCATCAGTATGGGGCACCATTACTCCTATAAGATTACTTCTCCCCTTGACAAGTGCTGTTGCAATATCATTTGGACGATAATTAAGTCTGCGCGCAACCTTGCTGACCTTTTTTATTGTAACATCGCTAATCTTCGGATGTTTTTTTAATGCCTTGGAAACGGTGGATACATCAATATTTAACTCATTGGCAATGTCGGTAAGGGTAACCCTCTTTTTCCCCATAAGTACTTTCGTGTAATTAAATAAACAAAATCTATGCGAAACAAATATAATGAATTCCTATTTATTTTGAATATTTTTTCAAACGTTTGATATAACTTTTAATACAATTTAAAATAGAAAATTGTACATAATTTTCGACAGTGTAGAAAATTATTTTGTAATAATAGGCTGGTTTATTATTCTATATATAATTCAAACGTTTGAAATTAGCAAATGGATGATTAGTGTAAACAGACTTGGCTTTGTTTCGAGTGGTTGGGTAGAGTCTGGTGGATGTGGTATTTAAAGTGTGGACTGCTGGGTAGTGATGAGCGGATTGAATGGGAGCTTACAGACCAAAATTTGGCACTGAAAACGCCTACGACCGCGCCCTATGCTAAAGCAGTTGTATTTAAAATCCATATGCAACAAACAGGACTAAGCGAAAATTAAGAGCGTTTTGGAACGAATTGGATTGCAATGCTGAATAGTTCAATGATTATATACTCTATTTGATGAAAATGTTGATGCATAAACTCAAAAAACTTTTAAAAATATTCACTCTACTTAGATTAAATGAAAACGATTATTTTACAAGAACCGGGCAATTTTAAGCAGACCGATAAGGAATTCGATTTTAGTCTGCAACCGGATGAAGCGCTACTAAAAGTACATCGGATAGGTATTTGTGGCACGGATTTGCATGCCTATGCCGGGGAACAGCCTTTTTTTAGCTATCCGCGTATTCTCGGGCATGAGCTGGGAGTGGAAGTTGTAGAGATTGGCGATGAGGTGGATAATGTGTCGGTTGGCGACCGCTGTTCGGTAGAGCCCTACCGGTACAATCCCGAAGACCAGGCTGTACAGCAAGGTAAACCCAACTGTGCAGAGCATATGTCGGTACTGGGAGTTCATGAGGATGGTGGCATGCGGGAGTATTTTAAATTTCCGGCTAAGTTTCTTCATTGTTCTGATCAACTGTCCTATGAACAATTGGCCCTGGTGGAGCCGCTGGGTATCGGTTGCCATGCAGTGAACCGGGCAAATATCACATCAGAAGACCGTGTGTTGGTTATCGGGGCCGGCCCGATTGGGCTGGGAGCCCTGCAGTTTGCATTGGATACCGGCGCGAAGGTTGCAATTATGGAGATCGACAAGGGACGCATGGCGTTCTGTCGGCAGTCGTTCGATCTGGTTGGCGGGATCAATCCCAGGGAAGAGGATGCTAGCGATCAGCTCCGGGCCTTGTTTGACGGAGATCTGCCCTCGGTAGTTCTTGATGCCACCGGAAACAAAAAATCGATGGAAACAGCCATTGATCTTGTAGCACACGGAGGAAAGTTGGTATATATCGGTCTCTTTCAGGGGGACGTTACATTTCACGATCCTGATTTTCACAAGAAAGAGCTAACCCTGATGGCTAGCAGAAATGCCCTGGCTTCTGATTTTACGCAGATTATTCGTTCGGTGGAAGAGGGCCGCATCGATACCGATCCCTGGATCACGCATCGAACATCATTTGAAAATATGATCGATCAATTTGACAGCTGGTTGGATCCGAAATCGAATGTTATAAAGGCGATGGTGGAGGTTTGTTGAAGTAAAAAACTATAACTGAAATTAAACTGAAATCGATAACAGGTTAGATGTTAGAACTGGAAAATATTTTCAAGTGATTCTGGAAGGCTCAGGGCACCGATTGTGCCTTTTATCCTGATTACGAGTGGTGAGGGAGCTGACCAATTATGTGACCGATACGCTGTTGTTTCCATTACTCGGAGTGATTTGCCATATTTGATATTGTGTTAACCATAAATAAAGGAGATTTAAATGAGATCAAGTCATATTTTTTTATTAGTTCTCTCGCTGTTCTTAACAATTGGGGAGGTAGGTAAAAGCCAAAGTAACGAGGATCTTTACCTGTGGTATGATGAACCAGCCGCCGATGAGTGGACAAAAGCATTGCCTGTAGGTAATGGCCGGTTGGGGGGGATGGTGTTTGGCAATCCCAACCAAGAGGTCATTCAGCTGAACGAGAACAGCGTCTGGGCGGGGAGTCCCCACCGAAACGACAGCCCCGCTGCGCGCCAGGCTCTGCCAAAAGTTCGCGATCTTATTTTTGAAGGTAAGCATGCCGAAGCACAGGAGCTGGCCGGGGAATCTTTTTTCAGTGGCCCGCACGGAATGCCATACCAGCCGGTGGGCGACCTGGTATTATCGTTTCCCGGACATGAGGATTACCAAAATTACTATCGTGACTTGAATCTGGAGACGGCAGTGGCCACCACTAAATATTCGGTAAATGATGTAGAGTACTCTCGAAAAGTGTTCGCCTCTGCGCCCGACGAGGTCATTGTTATCAGGCTTTCCGCAAGTCAACCGGGCAGCATTACATTTTCCGCCTCCATGGAGAGCCCGCAACAGACCACAGGCTCTGTCAAAAATAACGAGCTAATTATTTCTGGAAAGACAGGCGACCACGAAGGAATTCCCGGTAAAGTTCGGTTTCAGTCAATTACTGATATTGACGCCGAAGGTGGTTCGGTTTTGCCCACAGACTCAACAGTGGAAGTGAGTAATGCTGACAAAGTCACTATTCGTATTTCAATCGCTACTAATTTCAAGAAGTACAATGATCTGAGTGGAGAAGAGCAAGCCCTGGCTAGTAACTATCTGAATCAAGCCAGGGACAAATCATATAAAGAGATATTTGAAGCCCACAAGTCGGACTATCAGACTTATTTCGACAGGGTAGATTTGGACTTGGGAATCACGGATGCGGCACAGAAACCTACAGACGAGCGAATCGCAGATTTTGCCCGCGGAGCTGATCCGCAACTTGTTGAGCTGTATTTTCAGTTTGGCCGCTATTTGTTGATTTCCAGCTCGCGCCCGGGCACCCAGCCGGCTAACCTTCAGGGAATTTGGAACAAGGAAATGCAGCCGCCCTGGGACAGTAAATACACCCTAAATATCAATGCGGAGATGAACTATTGGCCGGCCCAATTGACAAACCTGTCGGAGCTGCACGAGCCACTGATACAGATGGTAAAGGATCTTTCGGAAACCGGCCGTGAGACTGCCCGAGTAATGTATGGCGCTGATGGTTGGGTAACTCACCATAATACCGATATCTGGAGGATTACCGGTCCGATTGATGGGGTGTTCTGGGGCATGTGGCCTATGGGCGGGGCTTGGTTGACGCACCAACTTTGGGAGAAATACCTTTATACAGGAGATGAAAAGTATTTACAAGAAGTCTATCCCGTGCTAAAAAGCGCCGCGGAGTTTTACGTGGATTTTCTGGTGGAAGAACCCGAAAATGGCTGGCTGGTGGTAGCTCCGAGTAATTCTCCCGAGAATGCTCCGCAAAGTCGCCCGGATGTATCCATTACAGCCGGAGCTACTATGGATAACCAGTTGGTCTTCGAGCTGTTTTCTAATACGATTCGAGCCGCTGAGGCCCTGGAAAGAGATCGGGAATTTGCAAAAACGCTTAGGAAAAAGAGAGCCAAACTTCCCCCGATGCAGATCGGTCGGCTGGGGCAGCTCCAGGAATGGATGGAAGATCTAGACAGCCCCGAAGATAAACACCGCCACGTCTCACACTTGTTTGGGCTGCATCCTGCTGCTCAGATCTCTCCTTATCGTACGCCAAAACTTTTTGATGCGGCCCGTACCTCCCTGCAATACCGCGGCGATGTATCAACCGGCTGGTCAATGGGTTGGAAGGTAAATTTCTGGGCGCGCCTGCTGGATGGAAATCATGCATTGAAACTTATTGAAGATCAGCTTGCGCCGGTGGGATCTGATCGGAATCTTGGGGGTGGAGGTACTTATCCCAACCTGTTTGATGCGCACCCGCCATTCCAGATAGATGGTAACTTTGGATGTACGGCTGGCATTGCCGAGATGCTAATGCAGAGCCATGATGGAGCCATCCACTTGCTACCTGCCCTGCCCGATGAGTGGGACAGCGGCCAGATTAGTGGCCTGCGGGCGCGCGGTGGATTTGTTATTGAATCTTTGAAATGGAAGGATGGAAAGGTTTCTGAACTTAAAATAAAATCGACACTCGGTGGTAATGCCCGTATCCGCGTATCTGATGAACTGGTAGGATTGGAAGGGTTGAAGTTAAAGAAAGCAAGCGGATCGAATCCCAATACTTTTTATGAGCTTGCTGAAACACCAAAGCCCATAATATCGTCCAAAGCTAAATTGAATACTTTGAATATAGCTGATGTTAATGAATATGATTTTGAAACCGACGCTGACCAGACCTATATGCTGGTTGGCAAATGATAATGATATCAAGGTAAACTTTCTATTGATGAAATAGGATAATTTTGTACCAGAATACAACTAAAGAAATGCGTGGAGCAAAATGAATCTAATGTTTTCCAAATTTAACACAAAAATCTATTTCAAACTTGTTCTTCTTTCTTAGTTGAAGTGGCAAATCGGAAGAAGAAACGATTGGTTATGTACAATTATCCCACGATAACCGTCGTCCCTTTCCCTTCTACCCTTTGTGGGGAGAGGGCAAGTTTTTAATAATAGAAATCATTTTTCACATTAGTAGTTCATAAGTTCTATTTATAAACAGATCGTTAAATTATTGTCATGAAAATAAAAAAACAGTTAATTGAATTTAGTGGTATAATAATTCTCATCGCCATATTAATATTGACAGCAGGAAGTAACCAGGTCAATGGGCAAGTAACCAATGTTAATGCTCATGAGCCTTCCAAGTCGTTATCTGAGACTTATGATAGTATGTTTAAAATTGGTGTGGCGCTAAATAGGTGGCAAGTCAGGGGTGAAAATTCGCAGGCGGAGTCACTCATTAGAAAGCATTTCAATTCCATTACGCCTGAAAACGAAATGAAATGGGCACGGATTCATCCCGAACCAGATGAATATAATTTTGAAGCCGCCGACCAGTTTGTAACATTTGGCGAAAATCGCGATATGTTTATTGTAGGCCATACGCTGGTTTGGCATTCTCAAATCCCGGATTGGACATTTTTGGATGAGAATGGAGATGAACTCGATAGCAAGGCGCTTCTTAAGCGTATGAAAGATCATATTGATACGGTAGTTGGACGCTACAAGGGGCGCGTTGATGCCTGGGATGTGGTGAACGAAGCGGCCACTTGGTCAGATGGATTGCGACAGTCTAAATGGCTCGAAATTATTGGAGAAGAATATTTAGGCAAGGCGTTCCAATACGCTCATGAAGCGGATCCAGATGCTGAATTATATTATAACGATTATAACCTGTGGGCACCCGATAAGCGTGAGACGGTGGTAAAAATGGTCAAGCGCCTTAAAGAAAACAACGTCCCGATCCACGGAGTGGGAATGCAGGGACATTATGGCCTTGAAAGTCCTTCGCTCAAACAAATTGAGGAAAGTATTAAAGCATTTTCTGAACTGGGAGTAAAGGTGATGATTACCGAGCTTGATGTAAGCGTGTTACCCTCTCGGGATGACGTGAATGTGAGTTATAATCCTGATGAAAGGCAAGGGGCAGAGGCTGATGTTCCGGAGGCCCTAAACCCGTACACAGAGGGATTGCCTGATTCTGTTCAGCAGCAACTTAAGAATCGTTATGTGGAACTGTTTGAACTTTTTAAAAAACACCAGGATAAAATAGGCCGGGTAACTTTTTGGGGATTGCATGATGGAGGTTCCTGGCTCAATAATTTTCCTATTCCCGGCAGAACAAATTATCCCCTGCTATTTAATCGTGAGTACCAGCCGAAAGCAGCGTTTCATGGTGTTTTGGAAGCAGCTGGGAATTAATGTAAAGTACAGTAATAAAAAATGAATTCAACTACTTCATACTTGTTAAAAGGGACCTTCCTTCTTTTCCTGATTCTTTTAGCTCAAACGGGATTATCACAATCCATAGAGCCAGGTAAAAAAACAAATTCTACTACCTACGCACAGAATCCCGTGATATGGGCGGATGTTCCCGACCCGTCCATTATCCGGGTGGGAGATTCATATTACATGAGCAGCACAACCATGCATTTTAATCCCGGTGTCCCAATAATGAAATCGAATGACTTGGTAAACTGGGAGATCGTCAATTATGTATATGATACTCTTGATGACAGTGATCCGTTTTTACTCCAAAACGGGCAGAATGCATATGGCGAAGGCACCTGGGCCAGCAGCCTGCGCTATCATAATGGGACGTTTTATTTAGCTACATTCTCGAACACTACGCAGCAAACATACATATTTACGACCGATGATATTGAATCTGGCTCATGGGAGACTTTTACAATAAACCGATTATTCCATGATCCCTCTCTGTTTTTTGATGACGGCCGTGCTTTTCTGCTGTATGGCGTAGATGACATCAGGATTGTAGAACTGACATCTGATGCAACTACATTAAAACCAAATGGCGTTGACCGGGTACTCATTTCCGACTCGAAGAGCATTGCCGGAGACAAGTTTTATGTGCCCGCCGAGGGAGCCCACATCAGAAAAATAAACGGGTATTATTATGTCTCACTCATTTCTTGGCCAGCCGGTGATGGTCGCACGCAGCTTACCTACCGGTCGGACAGCTTGCTGGGAGAGTATACAGGTAAGGTATCGCTGCAGGATGACGGGATCGCACAGGGTGGTCTTATTGACACTCCTGAAGGGGACTGGTATGGATTTTTGTTTCAAGATCATGGCTCAGTCGGTCGCATCCCCCAGTTGGTCCCTGTGCATTGGGAAAATAACTGGCCGATATTTGGTATAAATGGTGAAGTTCCTGAGCAGCTGGATATTCAGGCTGAGGATGATGATCCTGCCGGTATTGTCGGCTCAGATGAGTTTGACGGGAATGCAGGACCTGCCCAGTACAATGAAGAAACATCTATTTTGAAGGGCTTGTCACTTGTTTGGCAGTGGAATCACAATCCGGATTCTGATCATTGGTCACTGAACGAACGCCCCGGCTACTTACGGCTAACTAACGCCGAGTTTGACACCAGCTGGGTTGATACCCGGAATACCCTGACCCAAAGAACATTTGGACCTCAGTCCACTGGCACTGTTTTGATGGATATCCAACATATGAAGAATGGGGATTATGCCGGTCTGGGTGCTTTGCAGGGTACGAACGGCTTTGTGGGCGTTAAAAAAGAGAATGGTGAAATGTATCTTATGATGATGAAAGCAACCCCTGAGGAGCAGGAGGAAATCGAGACTCTTCCACTGGAGCAGGACAAAGTGCACCTCCGCATTGCATTTAACTTTGAAGATATGACTGACAAGGCCTATTTCTACTACAGCCTGGATGGGGAATCATGGCACCAAATTGGCGATATGTTGCAGATGGAGTATACGCTGGATCACTTTGTGGGATACCGGTTTGCTCTGTTTAGCTATGCTACCAGGGAAACGGGGGGCTCCGTGGATTTTGATTATTTCAGGATTGAGCCCGGGCTGCTGAATGAAGATGGTTAGACCGCTACTGCTTTAGGCGACTAAATAATTTACCTGATCACCAATAATAAATGATTTATACTATAAAAAATTACTTTTAATAATAATATATCCAACGTCAACGCTTAACAATGGTCACACAAATGTTTAAAAAATCCTTGATGCTACTGCCTGCATTTTTGTTACTGATGGCTGGTCAGGTTTGTTCGCAAGATCTGAGTCCATCCGCAGATAATCCGCCGGATACAGACCAATCTGATGCAACGGTCTCCGATCCGAAATTCGACTGGTATAAATATGTTGGGAACGATCCGATTTACCGGGATCTTTCCGTAGGCCAGGATGAATATATCAATCCGATTAATTCCGGGTTTTATCCTGACCCAAGCATCACCCGGGCTGGCGACGATTACTATATGGTCCATTCTTCCTTTAGTTATTATCCGGGCATCCCCATCTTCCACAGCAAAGACCTAATCAACTGGGAACAGATTGGTCATGTGCTAGACCGGCCTTCACAACTGCAGGTGGATGGGCTGGGCATATCAGAAGGCGTGTTTGCCCCAACTATTGAGTACAATGATGGTACCTTTTATGTAGTAAACACGATTGTTGGGGGCGGCGGCAACTTTATCGTTACAACGGATGATCCCGCCGGAGATTGGTCAGATCCAATGTGGCTGAATGGAGTGGGCGGTATTGATCCTTCCCTCTTTTTTGATGATGACGGAACCACCTATATTCTGAACAATGATGCGCCTGAAGGTGAACCGCTCTATCAAGGGCACCGTGCCATCTGGATTCGGCCGTATGACCTTGAAGCAAACCAGCCAGCTGGAGAGGCCAAGGTGATTGTAAATGGCGGTGTAGATATTAGCGAGCAGCCAATCTGGATCGAGGGTCCGCACATGATGAAAGTGAACGGGGAATACATCCTGCACAACGCTGAAGGGGGGACCGGTCCTCAGCACTCCCAGGTAGTGTTCAAGGGAGATGACCCGATGGGTCCATTTGAGCCGTGGGATCAGAATCCCATCCTGACTCAGCGCCATATCTCACCCAACCGTGAGTTTCCCGTGGAATATGTAGGGCATGCTGACATGGTGGAAACCCAGAACGGCGAGTGGTGGGCTATATTCCTGGGAGTTCGCCCGTATGACGGCTCTAACTTTAACACAGGTCGTGAGACGTTCCTGCTGCCGGTTACCTGGACGGAGGACAACTGGCCCACTATCCTGGACTATGAAAGTAAAGAGACCGTGCCGGTGAAATTGGAACGCCCTGATCTGCCGCTGAGTGAAGAACCCGTACCGCCAAATAATGGCAACTTTACTTACACTGATGATTTTGAAAGCCCGGAACTGGCCGACTATTGGACTATGATCCGTACTCCTCAGTCAGAATGGTGGAATATTTCGGATGATGGACAACTTGAGATTGAGTCTCGATCTGAGATAATCAGTGGTCGCGGCAATCCGTCATTTATCGGGAAACGGCAAAAGAACGCCTATGCTACGGTATCCACAAAAATGACATTTGATCCTAAAGTAGAAGGTAATGTGGCCGGTTTGGTGGCTTTCCAGGGAGAAAACTATTATTACCTGCTCGGCGTAACGGCCAATGAAGAAGGCCAGTATGAGATCTACCTGGAGAAATCCGAAGGCAATCAAAAAGAGATCATTGCTTCTGAGGTGATTGAAGACAACCCGGATAACAAATACTACCTAAAAATTCAGGCACGGGGCGCCGAATACGATTTCTCATACGGAATCGGTGAAGACGACTGGCAACCCTTGTACCAGGGTGCCGACGGAACGATTCTCAGTACCACCAAAGCCGGTGGATTCGTGGGAACCGTTATAGGTATGTATGCCTACACGCCTGAATAGAGAGAAGAAATTGATAAATGATGCCGGTTCTTTCTATCGGCAATGGATATAATAACAAATTACCACTCGGTGTCGTATGAAAGCGATGCCGGTTTTTACTAGCTTGATACCAGAAGGTTTGGAAATACTACCGTTTTAGACCTCTTATTTCATAGAAGGGATTTGGGGGCAAAACAATAATATTTTATGAGCTCTTTTATAATTTCAGGGCTCGGAATGGATTCGCTTCACTCAAATATTGTAGAAGAAAAATGCGAAAAAAAAGTTTTTTACTGATCCAGAAAATGTCGGTGATAGCAACGTTTATCTTTTTGCTGTTACTATCGCCTGGTATATTGCATGCTCAGCAGGTTATTAAATTGTATCCCGGTGCCATTCCTAGCGCAAAAAGCAGTGATCTTACAGAGTCAGACACGGATGTAACGACGGGCATGTTTCGCGAAGTGATAACGCCTACTCTGGAAATGTTTGCTCCTGAGAAAGATAAAGCTACGGGTGCAGCTGTTGTGATCTGTCCCGGCGGCGGTTACAGTGTGTTGGTGTATGAGGGCGAAGGAGTAACTACAGCCAGAGAATTTGCCAACAATGGCGTAACTGCATTCGTGTTGAAATATCGACTCCCCCGGGATGCCACCATGGAGAATAAAACAATAGGTCCGCTGCAAGACGCTCAACAAGCGATCAAGGTGGTACGCGAAAATGCGGATAAATGGGGTATTGATAAAGATAAGATCGGGATTATGGGATTTTCGGCGGGGGGACATCTGGCGTCAACGGCCGCCACGCATTTTGAAGAAGCCTTGATCCCCAATGAAAATAACACCAGCCTGCGACCTGATTTCCAGATTTTGATCTATCCAGTAATTAGCATGCAGGATAGTCTTACTCACGGTGGATCGCGCAACAATTTGTTGGGTGGAGCGCCTCCACAAGAACTAACTGACGAGTACTCAAATGAGTTGCAGGTTGCCCCAAATAGTCCTCCGGCCTACATCACTCATGCAGGAGATGATGAGCTGGTAGTGGTTGATAACAGCATCGATTATTACGAGAGCTTGCAGCATCACAAAGTGCCGGCAGAGTTACACCTGTACCCCAGAGGCGGGCATGGATTTGTGTTAGCAGAACCAACCGGGGAGTGGATGGCTCCCATTTTCAAATGGATGACAAATTCTGAATGGATGGGCAATTAATTCAAATTTGTAAAGACTTCGAGGTCGTCCCATTTAATTCTATTTACCGGGATTTTTATCAACAACTAATCAACAATTATTAAATAACCACTTAACAACATGCGAACATTACTTGTTTTATGCTGTATGCTGATGGCATCAGTGGCGTATTCACAGAATTCCATGACGGTATCCAGTCCTGATGGTAACTTGGAATTAAATGTATCGGTCAACAACGGCAATCCGGTTTATTCAGTTACCTATAACGGGAAAACCATGCTCGAAAACTCTCCACTGGGATTGGTGACCAACGAAGGGGATTTCAGATCCGGGATGCGTTTTGTGGAGTCAACAACCGGTAAGGTTGACAAGGAATATACTCAGCGAAAAATCAAGCAATCGTTTGTTCAATACCAGGCAAATACTTTGAATGTTACCCTGGAAAATGCAGGAGAAAAGCAGATCTCAGTCTTATTCCAGGTAAGCAACAATGACATTGCATTCCGCTATGAATTTCCCGTCTGGGGAGATAGAAGGGCTGCTGTCGTTGAAGAAGAGGCCACGGGTTTCAAGTTTCCTTCTACTGCCATGGCATTCCTTTCGCCAATGATGACTCCAATGACCGGCTTCGCGCGCACTGCTCCCAGCTACGAGAGCGGATATGTTGCCGACGAACCGATGGAAAATACCAACGCTGATTATGGGTATGTTTATCCCGGCCTTTTCCGTGTAGGAGATGCTGGATGGGTACTGCTTTCAGAAACAGGCGTAGGAAGTAATTACAACGCTTCTCATCTAAGCAGCTACAGCAATGGGGGGTACACGGTTGAATATCCCAGTGCTGCACAGAACAATGGCTTTGGAAGTACGGGAGCACAAATTGGCCTGCCGGGTACTACGCCCTGGCGTACCATTACGATTGGAGAGACTCTGAAACCAATTGTTGAAACAACTATTTCATGGGATGTTGTTGATCCGCTTTACGAGCCCTCTCAGTTATATGAATTTGGTCGTGGCACCTGGAGTTGGATTATCTGGCAGGACAACAGCATGAATTATGAGGATCAAGTAACCTACATAGATCTGGCCGCCGCCCTCGATTTTGAATTTATACTGATTGACGCGTGGTGGGATGAAAATATTGGCTATGAAAGGATGGAAGAGCTGGTACGATACGCCCGGTCGAAAGATGTAGGTGTGTTTCTTTGGTATAACTCCAACGGCGTAGTCAATGATGCCCCGCAGACGCCCAGAAATAAGATGCATACCTCCATAGCCCGCAAAAAGGAGATGGAATGGCTGCAGGAAATTGGCGTTGAAGGGATAAAAGTGGATTTCATGGGTGGAGACAAACAGACCACCATGCGCTTGTATGAAAACATTCTTTCGGATGCCAATGATCACGGGTTACAGGTGATCTTTCATGGTACCACGCTTCCCCGCGGCTGGGAACGCATGTATCCCAATTTTGTAGGAAATGAGGCGGTTCTCGCATCAGAAATGCTTGTATTTGTAGAGGACGTTCGCCAAAAAGAGGCATTCTACGCCTCACTGCATCCATTTATCCGTAATTCAGTGGCCAGCATGGAGTTTGGCGGCGTCGTACTTAACGACTATCTGAATAAAGGAAACCAGCGAGGTCAAAAGCGGCAAACCACTGATGCCTTCCAACTGGCCACAGGTGTGCTCTTCCAGAACCCGGTGCAGATGTTTGCCCTGACCCCCAACAACCTGCATGATGTACCAGATTTTGAACTGGATTTCATGCGTAATTTGCCCACCACGTGGGATGAGACGGTATTCCTGGATGGATACCCGGGTAAATACACCGTTCTTGCTCGTCGTCATGGTCAACAGTGGTACATTGCAGGCGTAAACGCTGAAACGTCAGCCAAGGAGTTAACGCTGGAGCTCCCGATGTTAGCTGGTCAAGAAGTAGCTATGTACAATGACGATAGTGATAAAGAGACGTACATGGAGCAAATAGAAGTTCCTGAGGATGGCGAACTCGTGATTACCATTCAGCCGAATGGCGGGTTTGTACTCACGGATTAGTTTTTGAGTAAGTGGGTTTTTAGAAAATCAAAAATATTTATCAGCAATTACACCATAAATTATTATGAAAAAGATCACTTTATTAGCACTCTTTATTTTGGGAATCAGCCAGTTTGTCCATTCACAAGATATAATCCAACAAGCACCAGAGGGTTTTGATGAAGAGCAGGTAAGCATAGAACGCGGAACCGTCGACACAGTAGTCTATAATTCAGAAACAGTCGGTACGGAACGCGAGGCCATTATCTATACCCCGCCAGGATTTACTGAAAGCAAAAAATATCCAGTTTTATATTTGCTGCACGGCATTGGCGGAGATCAATATGCATGGCTCAAAAATGGGAATGCGAATGTGGTGCTAGATAACCTGTACGCTGATGGAAAAATAGAACCGATGATTGTGGTAATGCCAAATGGCCGGGCCATGAAAGATGATCGTGCCACCGGTGATATATTCGCCCCGGATAAAGTGAAAGCTTTTGCCACATTCGAACAAGATTTACTCAATAATCTGGTCCCGTTCATTGAAGAAAAATACCCGGTATATACGGATAGCGAGCATCGGGCACTGGCCGGCCTGTCAATGGGCGGTGGACAATCACTGAATTTTGGGCTCGGAAACCTCAACACTTTTGACTGGGTGGGTGGATTCTCCTCAGCACCGAATACGAGTGAGCCGGAACAGCTGCTATCGGATCCGCAACAAGCAAAAGAAAAATTAAAGGTGCTCTGGATCTCATGTGGCGATGAGGACGGGTTGATGCGGATCAGCAAGCGCACCCACCAATACCTGGAAGAGCATGATGTGCCACATATTTTTTACGTAGAGCCCGGTGGTCATGATTTTGAGGTTTGGAAAAATGACCTTTACATCTTTTCACAGCTGCTGTTCAAACCGGTGGATAGGTCTATCTTCAATAAATGACTAAACGAGCATACCCACTACTCATTATTAGTCAAAGGCTGATAATCAACAAGTATTAAACGTTATGGAAATTAAAAACAACCAAAAGTTAGTTGTTCTGATTCTTTGTGGTTTTATAACCTTTGTAGGTTGTACCAAAACTTCAAACAAGGATCGGCAATCTGCCAAAGTGGATTATAAGTCAAATTGGGAATCCCTAAGCCAGTATAACCCCGAACCGGAATGGTTCCGGGATGCTAAATTTGGGATCTATTTTCACTGGGGGATGTATTCAGTTCCTGCCTACGACAGCGAATGGTATCCCCGGAATATGTATATCAAAGAACATGCGGCCTATAAACATCACGTTGATACTTATGGTTCGCCACTTGAGTTTGAGTACGCTGATTTTGCTCCTGACTTTAAGGCTGAGAAATTTAATGCCGAGGAATGGGCTAAACTCTTCAAGCAGGCTGGTGCGCAATATGCTGGTCCGGTGGCAGAACACCATGATGGCTTTTCTATGTGGGACAGCGAGTACACGGAATGGGACGTAGTAGATAAAGGTCCCAAGCGTGATATTACCGGTGAACTGGCAAAGGCTATTCGTGGAGAGGGAATGAAGTTTGTTACTACCTTTCACCATGCTCGTAATAATCTATGGAAGCCCGAAGGGGAAGGCTGGACGGGGCATTACGAATATGTGAAGAAGGATTTTCCATCCCTCTTGGAGAATGAGGAAAATGCCTTTTTATATGGATATATGTCCCGCGAAAAGTTTTTGGAGCTTTGGAGTAATAAGTTGAAAGAAGTCATTGACAAATATCAGCCGGACCTGATGTGGTTTGATTCTTGGCTGCATGAGATTCCTGACAGTGTCAAGACCGATTACTTAGCGTATTACTTCAATAAGGCTCATGAATGGAATGAAGATGTCGTTGTAACGTATAAACAGGAAGATTTGCCTTCCGATGTAGGAGTAAAGGATTTTGAAAAAGGTAGAGCTGGCGAAAAGCTTGAACAGGCCTTTTTAACTGATGATACGATTAGCAAGGGCAGTTGGTCTTATACCGAAGGATTAACAATAAAGAGCACTTCCGTTGTACTGCATTCCCTGATTGATATTGTAAGTAAAAATGGACAACTGTTGTTGAATATTTCTCCCAAAGCAGATGGTAGTATTCCTGAAAATCAAAAGCAAGTACTTTGGGAAATAGGAGATTGGTTGGACGTGAATGGCGAAGCGATATATGGTACACGCCCTTGGGAGATTTATGGAGAAGGACCTACTAAATTGAAGAAGGGACCCTTCGAAGGTTTTACTGATGCAGGAGAGTATACATGGGAGGATATCCGGTATACCCAAAAAGGAAGTTCAATATATGCCATATTGCTGGGTTGGCCCGGAGCTAATCAGCAGGTAGAACTGAAAGCATTTGCCCGTGATAGTCTTAAGCAGCCGCCGTCAGTTTCTAATATTTCGGTACTCGGTAGTGATGAAGATATAAAATGGAATTTGACTGATGACCAATTGGAAGTGCAGACTCCTTCAAGAATATCTAACCCAAAGGCAGTTGTTTTTAAAGTAACCACTCGAAACGGATCCATATAAGGGTAAGCTATTTAGATTAGTATCGAGCTGGAAGTGGAATTGAAAAAGTTGGAAATAGTTGGTTTTTATAACAGATTTATACTATATGATTATTGCCTCTCTCTTTTAGTTTTGAGTTATTGATAAATCTGAGATGCTGGATGATCTCAAAATTATCGCAAAATTTTTGGAATCGTAACTTGTAACCGCATATAAATCTGAGTTAAATGTCAGAAGCTAAGCAATCGTCAAATAAGTCAGGAGGCCTAAAAGCGCCTCTACTTCCATTTATCCTGATTACTAGTCTCTTTTTTATGTGGGGACTGGCCAACAATCTTACTGATACCTTATTGGCAGCCTTTAAGCGAATTATGAGTCTGTCCGATTTCCAGACCTCCTGGATACAGATTGCTTTTTATGGAGCCTATTTCTGCCTGGCATTACCGGCGGCAGTCTTTATCAAGCGATTTACCTACAAGTCAGGTGTCTTATTGGGGCTCGGGATGTACGTGCTCGGTGCCCTCCTGTTTTACCCTGCCAGCATAGCCATGCAGTACGGGCTTTTTCTGGGAGCGCTTTATGTACTGGCCGGGGGACTTGCGGTGCTGGAAACGTCCTGTAATCCGTACATTATCGCAATGGGTGACCCTTCGACGGGGACCCGAAGGTTAAACCTGGCGCAGTCTTTTAATCCCATCGGTTCCATCTCCGGAGTCATTATCAGTAAGTTCTATATCCTTTCTCAATTGGATATGGCCGGGGCCGAAGAGCGGGCGGCAATGTCTGCCGAACAGCTTCAAACAGTGCAGCAGGCCGAGCTGGATGCGGTTATGGGTCCCTATGTAGGACTTGGGCTTCTGTTATTCTTTCTTTGGATTGTTATCGCCTCGATAAAGATGCCCAAAGCCTCTACCGAATCCACTACGGTTGACTTATGGCCTGCCCTCAAGCGATTGAGTAAAAACAGAAAATATGTAATGGGTGTGGTTGCTCAGTTTTTTTATGTGGGGGCACAGATTTGTGTCTGGTCTTTTACCATTCGGTATGTGATGGATGAGCTGAATGTTGCCGAGTCAGCGGCTTCCAATTATTATATTGCGGCCTTGGTGATATTTACCTTTTTCCGTTTTGTAAACACGTACCTGATGAAATATCTCAAGCCTACTAACTTGCTTATGGGATCGGCCCTCGCGGGGAGCTTTTTTACTTTTATTGTTATTGCGGGAAGTGGTTATGTAGGTGTTATAGCCCTGGTAGCCATTTCCGCCAGTATGTCCCTCATGTTTCCAACCATCTTTGGATTGGCCTCTGAGGGACTGGGCGAAGATACAAAGATCGGTAGTTCTGGACTTATTATGGCAATAGGCGGAGGAGCTGCGCTTCCGGCCCTGCAGGGCTTGCTTTCAGATGCTACCGGGAGCATCCACATTTCTTACTGGATTCCATTGGTTTGTTTCCTGGTGGTTGCATTATATGGTTTGCTCAATAAGAAATATGACTTGAAAGAAACAGCAAGTAAGTAGCCTGAAAAATCAGCCATAATATGTATTGCAAACCTGATTGAGATTAACTTTCTCAATTCACCAATAACTACTAACCATTACTAATAAATGAGTCGTCAATTTAAGCGTTACTGCAAAACAATGGAGCTCGAAGACGATGCCGGGTTAATAGAAAAGTATAAAGAAGTGCATGCAAAGGAGAATGTTTGGCCGGAAATATCCCAGGGGATGAAGGAAGTGGGAATCCTGGATATGGAGATTTATATTTTGGGTAATCGACTGTTCATGATTATGGATACTGTTGTGGATTTTGATCATGAAGAGGCAATGGAAGAACTTGCCGGGAAACCGCGACAACAGGAATGGGAAGCCTATGTTTCTTCCTTTCAGCAGACAGATGAGGATGCTACCGCTGATGAAAAATGGCAGCTGATGGAACGTATCTATAAGCTAGATCAGGAAAATGAGTATGCGCCTGAAGAGGGGCAGATAAAAGAGTGTCCCTAGGAAATCTTGGGTTCAAGTATGGGTCAGTATTTCAGATTTAATCTACAACGTAATTCAATATGATGAGAGCCTTATTCCTGATGGTATTTTCCCTGCTAATGTCGTGGACGATAGCCCCGGCACAAGATACCCTAACCGTCATGTCCTACAATATCTATCACGGAGAACAGGCTTATCAGGCAGGGAAAAGTAATATTCAGGAGGTCGCTGATTTGATTCGGAAAGTGAAGCCCGATTTAGTAGCCCTGCAGGAAGTGGATGAGATGACCGGACGGCTCGCATCGCTAAACGAGGGAGAGCGATTTAGCCTGGTAGATAGCCTGGCGGCACTTACCGGTATGGAAGGGTATTTCGGAAAGGCTATCGATTATGACGGTGGTGGGTATGGAGAGGGATTGTTATCAAAAAAATCATTAACACCACAAACAGTGATGCTACCCATTCCCAAAGGAGGAGAAAAACGGACACTGTTATTTACAGAAACACGTACAAAATCAGGGCAGCCGTTTATTTTTGCGGGAACGCATCTCTGTCATCAATACGAGGAAAATCGCATAGCCCAGGTACGAGCAATTAATAAATACTTTTTGGATACTGAGGTACCGGTTATAATTGGTGGGGATTTCAATTTTACGCCGGATACCCGTACACATAGGCTCATGCAGGATTGGTGGGCCGATACTAGCTTACAGTTCCAGAAAATTCCTAATCTAACCTTTCCTTCTAAAAAACCAGACAGAAGAATTGATTACTTATTTTTATCCAGAAATGCCAATTGGGAAATATTGTATGTTAAAACGATAGATGTAGATTATTCCGATCATTTGCCGGTCGTAGCCAGGGTTGTTGTTCATCCTTGAAACTAAATCAAATTTAATACATTGCATATGATGATGCCCAGTCAAATAAACAAAGTATTTTGCTTAATATTGCTGGGCATAGCCTTGGCTGCTTGCCAGTCGTCTTCCGGAACGGAAGCACCCACCCAGCTTACTATAGAGTATATCACAAATCCCGTGGGTTTGGATGTAGAAGCTCCTCGTTTTTCCTGGATTCTTAACAACAACCAGCGGGGTGCAAGCCAAACCGCCTATCAGATTGCAGTGTCTCAAAATGAAGAGGAGCTTCGTAAAGGGACTGAAACCGTATGGGATACCGGGAAAATATCATCCTCTGAAACGGTAAATATTCAATATGAGGGCAAAGAGCTGGAAAGCAGTGAAACCTACTATTGGAGAGTGCGGACCTGGGACGGAGATGATAGTGCAACCCCATGGAGTGAGATGAACTCTTTTCAGATGGGGCTGTTGGAAACAGATGACTGGCAGGCACAGTGGATTGCTCACCCGGATTCGGCCGTAGTGGCTCCCTTATTGAGAAAAGATTTTGCTATTGATAAGGAGATTGCCTCTGCTACACTATATACAACCGGAGTGGGCTATTATGAGATGTATCTAAACGGAGAAAAAGTAGGTGATCACGTTCTCGATCCGGCGATTACTGATTACAATGATCGGATACTCTATGAAACCTACGAAGTAACCGATCTGCTGAATTCAGGGAACAACGCCCTTGGATTGTGGCTGGGAGAAGGCGCGTGGAGACTCAGGGAGGGCGACGACCGTTGGGCTTGGTACGGAATGAATAATAATTTTGGCAAGCCGATGGGCATAGCCCAGCTTCATATCCGTTTTGACGATGGTTCGGAAACCGTCGTTACGACTGATGAATCCTGGACAGCTGCTCAAAGTCCCATTACGTATAATAGTGTATACGGCGGCGAAGATTATGATGCTCGGTTGGAACAAGAGGGATGGAGTGAGATTAACTTTGATGACTCTTCCTGGCAGAGGGCAGAGATTTTAGCTAACCCTGATATTACCCTCGACTCTCAGCTGATGCCGTCTATACGGGTGACGCAGACTATTGAAGCAGTGAGGCAAACCCAACCGGATTCCAATACTTATCTGTTTGACTTGGGACAAAATATTCCGGGCTGGTGGCGTATGGAAGTCGAAGGTGAGCGGGGAACAGAGCTAAAAATACGGGGGGCAGAAACGCTGAACGATTCCCTGTTTCCAACCCCGTTGAAGCCGGATGATAGCTTGAGTACCGATAAAGCCTATCACCGGGATGTCTGGACTACTTATACCTTAAAAGGAGGGGGAAACGAAAGTTATGAACCGCGCTTTTTCTATACGGGCTTCCGCTATGTTGAGGTGCAGGTAGACCATCCAGACCAGCTGAATTCATTACAAGTGAGCGGACAAGTTGTGCATTCCGATATCCCGCGGAATGGTCGTTTTAGCAGTTCAGATACCTTGCTAAATGATATTTATGAGGCTACGATCTGGTCGCAGCGGGGTAATTTGCACGGTTTCCCCACTGATTGTCCACATCGCGAAAAAGGAGGGTATAACGGCGACGGACAGGTAATTGCGGAAGCTTCGATGCATGATTTTCATATGCAACCCTTTTACCGGAAGTGGATACAGGATATGAGGGATGCTCAGTATGAGAACGGTCGTATTCCGAATACATCACCAACGATGCTCGGAGGAACGGGGGGAGGTATTGCCTGGGGGAGTGCATATATTTTAATCCCGTGGTGGATGCATCAATACTATCATGATACTGAGATATTAATAGAACATTATCCCGCGATGAAACGGTACCTGCAGTATCTGAAAACCCTGGCCTCAGAGGAGGATGAAAACCCGGAGGAAAAATATATTATCAATGAGTTCGGAGGGCATTGGGACTCGCTGGGAGAGTGGGAGGCACCCATCCGAGAACGTAATGGTCCGATTAATCCATTGACGAACACTTATTACTGGTACCTCAATAATATTACATCTGCAAAAATAGCAGGGGTTCTTGGTAAAGAAGAGGATCGCGAAGAATACCTGGCCTTAGCTGATTCGATTAAAGGTGCCTTTAATCAGAAGTTTTTTGATTCTAAAACCAACCTTTATGGCACGGAAGAACCTTATCAGAGCTATTTGCTGTTTGCCTTGGCGGGTGATTTAGTTCCTGCCGGCCACCGACAGGAAGTATTGGATAACCTGATCGAGGATATCATGGTAACCAGAGACGGACACCTGGCAACTGGAATACTAGGGACCAAACACCTTTTTAGTGTTCTTTCGGATGAGGGCCGGGAGGATGTTATCCACCGGATGGTAACCCAAAAAACTTTTCCCAGCTGGGGATACTGGCTCGAAAATGGAGCAACGACGCTCTGGGAGAACTGGGAGGGAGAGAGCTCGCATAATCACCAGATGTTTGGTTCGGTCAACGAGTACTTTTATAAATACCTGGCTGGTATCAGGGCCCCAACTGATGAGGGCACGACTACCGGATACAAGCATATTCAAATCAAACCGTTTATCCCCGCAGACATGGACCATGCCAAAGCTTCTGTGGAGACGATACGGGGAATAATTTCTTCGGAGTGGGAGCGTGCGGATGGAGAACTCTCTCTTAAGGTGACGATTCCACCTAACACCACGGGAATGGTTAGCATACCGGACCTTGGAAATGAAGAGGTGCAGATATCAGAGGGAGATGATCTTGTTTGGGATGCGGGAAATGCTATAAATACAGGGAATGGAATAAAAAACGGAACCAGGAAAGAAGGAACCGTGATCTTCGATATTGAATCCGGCAGTTATAGCTTTACGCTATCTCCGATTAATTAACTATTACTTCAAAAAAAGAAACGATCAGCGAAACCCGTACCCCCCCCTTACTACTACATATGCTCGTAGTAGACTACTCCGAGGTCTTACCCTTACTACTCCGAGCAATTACATGCACTACTCGGAGTGCCTGACCTTACCACTCCGAGTAACTGTAGTAGTAAGGAAAGCAACTGTAGAACATCAGTAGGCATCAATTCTTAGCCTCCTTCTCTTTTTCATTGAGTACCCAGTTGACAAACAAAAATTCCAGGGCAGCTGCTTCAAAGCCTTCCCAACTGGAAATCATTTGTTGAAACTCTTCTTCAGTAGTATTATTCGGATCGTCTCCATAGCTCATAATGATCCACCGTCGGTGACCTTTTTCTTTACCTTTGCTCTTATTGCTGGGAAAGACGGCATCCGTACGGTTGCGAAACAGCATCAGCTGTTGCGCCGAGGTAGGTCCCACGCCCCGCACTTCCTTAATGGCATCATAAAATGTTTGGGGATCGCAATTTTCTAATTCAGACAGATCCTGTTCGCCTGAAAGCAGGTCTTCAGCAAAACCGATAATAAATTCCCCTTTGCGTTTGGTGGGACCCAGTTTCCGGATACTCATAGGATTGGCCTTAACCAGCTGGTGCGGCCGGGGCCAGGCAGGGACATTTTCTCCCTGTGCCGTGACCAGCGAACCGTAGTTCTTGCGTACTTTGTAAACCATCTTCTTGGCTGTAGGCTTGTGGGAAAGCCGCATTTGGATAATGCGATTGATGGTATCTTCAAAGAGGTTGGCGCGGGCCATCCGTTTTAGTCCGTACAGGTCAGTAAGTTTGGGACCCAGAACCGGATCCTCAGCGGCCTTATCGTAGAGCGGACGCAAATCAAGTTCGGTACCAAAGATGCGGCTTAGGCTCTTATTAGCTTCTTCGATTTCGGATTTATCCAGTGCTTCATTACTCTCAAAATGAAATTCCGGCTGCTCCGGATTGCCGTTAAAAAAAGTGGTCACCATTACATCACGATTTCCTACAGGGATGGGACGGCGAAAGCCTTCTTCGAAAACATCTTCGGGGTTGTGCTCGTGATCGAAATACTGGTCAATATCGAGACACAAGAACCAGTCATGGGGTGGTATAGATTTTAGGGTCCAGCTACTCATGGAGATGAATTAGTCATTAGGAATTAACGAGTGCAAGAGTTGATAAATTGATCTGGTTCAAATTCATTGCAGTGATGAAGTAAACCAATTGCTGATTGTTCATTATTTTACGGAAGAGCCTTTAGCAACCCACCAGGAATGAGCTTCTACAACTAATCGTCCGGCTTGCACGGCGGGATCCCCTTCAGCGAGTTCAACGGCTTCTTCAAGGGTTGCTGTACTGTAAACAGAAATACCTGAGATCTCTCCGTTATCACCGGTAGGACCATTAATGTTGAGAACACCCTCTTTAAAGAGCTTACCAAGATATGCTAGGTGTTTTTCCTGAATTTGTTGCCTTTCTTCTTCTGGTTGGTCGCGGTTCGGTCCTTTTTTTAAGAAGACAATGAAATACTTTTGCATCGTGACCTTTTCCCCTTCCCATTCCATTTGAAAGGTTTCGGGTTCCGTTGGCTCTTGTTCTTGGGCATATGTGAGGGAGCATATGGAAATGAGTACAATAGTAAATATCAGATTTTTCATGCTATTGAATAATTAGGTTTACAGGAATAAAAATATAATATACAGTTAGTCGATAAAATGAAATGACGGATTATTACTCTGTTTTAGTCGGTCCCTATCAATTATTTGACGGTATAACTGTTCTACCGTTTTAAGGGTATCAATATCATCGGGACCTAAATCCCACCGGATTTTTTTAAACCGGGGAAGCTTCAGCTTATAGTTAGCTTTGGTTCGTTTATTTACCTGAATGTCATCAAATTTCAGTTCAACCACAATTTCCGGGATGAGTCCCAGGGTGGGACCATATGTCTCTACCGTCAATTCTTCAATCCGTTTATGAAACTGCTGAATTTTGTCATCAGGACAACGGATCTCTGTTTTGCCAATGGGAATAAATTCTTCCTCATAGCGCTCATCTTCTGCTACCCGAATACCGAGCGTAAAATTGGAATAGTTTTTATCCTCGCTTCCGCCTGCGGTATGAGCGTACATAATTACTGTATGCAAGGTACCGGCTGGAGTTTTAAATGTTATCCATGCGATACCAGAATGATTTGGGTTATATTTACTATTTATATCTTTCAGGATAAGTCCCTCGTTGCCGCGAGCCACTGCGCGTTTGGATAACTGATTTACTTCTTCTTCATCCGTAATAGTAAACTGATTGCTAATAGGAAAGTGATATTTTTTAGCGAGAGCTTCCAGCTTTGTTCGCCGTTTTGCAAGTTGCTGATTAATAGTGGGTTGGGGATGGGCATAAAGTATATCACTTGCAATGAAAAGAGCCGGAAACTTATTCTGGATTTCTTCAGAATGGGCCGTATGCTTTAAGCGTTTATGAAGTATTTGGTACGGGTGGATTTCATTTTCTTTGAATACGCAAATTTCACCGTCGAGGACCGTTTCCGGGAGTTCTCGTTTAGCGAAAAACTGTACAATGTCCGGGAAGAAACGGCTGACATCATCTCCATTTTCGGCGTACAGCCTGATCTTATTTCCTCTTATATGCAATTGGGTACGCAAGCCACTAAAGTTTTCTTCAGCCACATATTGGCTAAGGTCATGAGGCAGGTTATCTCTGGACGAAGATGCAAACATAAATGGCAGTGGCTGAAAGAGCGAAAATAGTGCTTCATCCAAAGCATCTTTTTTACAGAGAACCGCTGTCTTACCGATACTTCCGGAGATTGCATGAGCATAGCGAACCTCTTTTGTTTCCTGATCAAAAACATTAGCCAGCACGGTAATCAGTTGCTGTTCGCCAAGGCCAATACCCGGAGTTTTTTGACTGAGGAGGTGAATATAAAATTTAATTTCTATCGGAGTCATTTGGCGCCAGACACTGGCCAGTATTTTCTGCTTTTCCGTGCGTGTAGTATGTTTTGAAAGTTTTTCAAAACTGTCGGAGATGTCCACCAAGCTAAGGTTAGCGGGTACTCTTTTCTCCCGGGCTGTTTCTATGTTCTCCATCAGTTTTTCAATAGCCTCTGCTGCACTTCCAATCGCTTTTTTGCAGGGTTTGAACACTTTTTGATAATCCACTTCGCAAAAACGGGCTGCGCACATAGAGTAAGTTCGGCTGCCTGCTGTGGCTCGTTTTGCGGAGAGTGCAGGCATTGGGCCTTCTCCCAGGAATTGAGCCGCCAGTTTAATATCGGTATCCGAATGCAGCGATCGGAAATAATTGGCGCATATCGCTACTTTGGAAGGCGCATCCGGTGCTTCAGAAATCTGTTGTGCGTTTTCCGCCCATTGTTGAAAAGTGTCAGACATCTTATAGCTCGTATCGTTTATATCTGCTCAGATTAACAGCTGTGATTCAATATTCAGATTATCCAGATAATGTTGTACTACATCGGGATTAGGGGTATGAGTGAGATATACCTTTTTGGGGTTTAGTTTTTTGCACAAGCGAATGAGTTCAAAAAAATCCAGGTGATCAGAAAGTGCTATTCGCTTGTCAGCGGTGACGTATGAACGGTTGGAGGTATGCACGGCCCATCCCGAGCAGTAGGCAATGCGTTTTTTTAAAATGGACGATGCAAAACCATCGTTTATCGCCCCGGTAGTTGTAATTAGAATTTTTCCTTCGCAGGAGTAGGGATCATATATTTCATAGTTTCCCAGATCAAAGCCCGCTTCCTCATATACCCGGCAGAGAGAAAAGGCGGATTCTGTTACTTGGACCAGATGCTTCAGGGGAGCCAGCATTTGCATCACTTCTTGTGCTTTACCCAAATCATAAGCCAGGAATACCGGAGTATAGCCATCGTTCAATGCTTTAGAAACAAACTGTCGTGTCTCTTTGGCCAGGTAGTCATGTGAATCCCACTTGTAGATGGGAAGGCCGAAAGTAGCTTCAGTAATAAAGTAATCGATCGCTTTGTCAGGAAGTATAAATCCTTCCGAAGCCGGAGAAGGAGGTGTGCGGTAGTCGCCCGTATAGAGCACATTTCCTTGATCAGATTCCACAAAAACCATAGCCGAACCCAAAATATGTCCGGCGGGATAAAAGGTGATCCGGGCATACTCCGTTTCCAGCGGTTGTTCAAATTCGAGCGTTTCGGACGTACCTTTAAACCCGCGTTTTAGTATCAGCTTGCGGGTATTGGGTGTACAGTAAATGTGGGATCTGCTGCCGCGTGGCATGTGGTCGGCATGCGCATGCGAAATAAAGGTGTAATTGGAGTGGCTGCCACTGTAGTCGAATCCGATATCCAGATCCGGCAACAGGATGCCCTGATAACCCGGAGTGGTAATATTCATTACTTTTTAAATGGCTCGTTCAACAACTGAGTATGCTAACAGAAGTATAGCAAATCCCACTGACACCATTATGGCACCACTCTTGCGGATGGAAGAAACCAGTTGCTCCTGCTTGTTTTGGATGAGCGTGCGGCTTTGGTCCCAGCGGACAAGTTGAACTCCTGTAATATACATAAGTAATAAACTCCATATACAGAACAGAAGTTCAATCCAGGAAAAAGGGAGGAAAGCGAGAATAAGTCCCGGGAGGGTAAAAAGAGTCAGATATTTTAGGATGCGAATGAGCAGAACAGGAGGTTTCTTATTCTCGGCAACGCGAAGCAACCATTTTTTGATAACTGTAGGACGAAATGTTAGATAGCATCCACCGCTTATAAATAGTAATCCCAGGATGGCATAATAAATCAGAAACCATTTGGTGGAAAAGGGCATGGTCTGTCGTTATTTATCTTGTGATGTTGGCTGCTTTTGTTCCAGTTCTTCTGGTACAATTTCTTCCTCCTGCGGATAAAGAATAGAAGCTACAATTGAAATTGTAAGCGTGAGAGCGATAAAAGCCAGGGCATAGGGGGTGGGAATATGAAAGAACTCCTCCGTCAGCATCTTTATACCCACAAAGACGAGGATAAGAGAGAGTCCGTAGTGCAAATAATGGAACAGCCTCATAATACCCGATACGGCAAAATAGAGGGCCCGTAACCCAAGGATAGCAAAGGCATTTGAACTGTACACAATGAATTCGTCGCGGGTAATCGCTAAAATTGCTGGAATAGAATCGATGGCAAAAACGAGGTCGGTGGTCTCGATGACGATCAAAACAATGAATAGAGGTGTCGCATAGAGCTTGCCCATTTTCCGAATGAAAAAGCGGGAACCATGATACCCTTTGGTTGTGGGAACGAATTTACGGAATAACTTCAGCACCGGATTACGTTCGGGATGGACTTCCTTATCCTTGTCAAGGGCCAGCTTAATACCCGTAAACACCAGGAAGCCACCAAATATGTAGATAATCCAGTGGAAGCGTTCGATGAGTGCAACCCCGGCAAAGATGAAGAAAAATCGCATGACAAGAGCTCCGAAAATCCCCCAGAAGAGTACCTTGTGCTGATATTTTGCGGGCACATTGAAATAGGAGAAGACCAGCAGGAAAACAAAGATATTGTCAACGCTCAGGGATTTCTCGATAAGATAGCCGGTATAGTAGTCGAGGGCAGTTTGAGAACCCATGTAGTAGTACACACCAACACCGAAGACAAGGGCTAATGCAATCCAAACGCCCGTCCAGATGAGCGCCTCTCTGATACTTTCTTCGGTGTCTTTTTTATGAAAGACCGCCAAGTCTATTATCAGCATTATGATAATAAAGACATTAAATACGGCCCAGAGCAGTAGCGAGTGTTCCACTAATATATTTTACATTCTCGTTTAAAAATAAGCCTCAAAATTAGGGAACCTGTGACAGAAATACTAAATGTTTTGTCAGGATATAAACGGATGAGTAAAAGAGAGAGATTTCTAATTATATCGATTGATTTATTCTACCAGCAATCCCTCTTGTTCCCCCTTGAGCTCATCTGGAACGGCGTCCATAATTTCCTGCTTAAAAGCTTTGATAATATTTTGTTTCAGATACTCCCGCCCGTATACCATACGTACCTTTCGGCGTGGCACCGGATCTTTGAAATGACGGATATATGCGTTGGTACACTGCCTGTCAATTTGGTTTTGTGCCAGGTAGGGTAATAACGTCATACCAAAATTTTGTTCTACCAGCTGTTTTAGAGTCTCAAGGTTTCCACTCTCAAATTCAATATCCGGATTATCAAGCTTGTTTTTTCTGAACTTCTTGCAGAGCTTTACCGTTTGGTCCCGGAAACAGTGTCCTTCGTTCAGCAACCAGATATTGGCAACTTCGAGGTCCTCTACCGTTAAAAACTTTTTTTCGGCCAAGGGATGGCTTTGAGCTACATAACCTATAAAAGGTTCATAGTATAGTTCTTCTTCAAAGATATGTCCCCGGTCAGCCGGAGTAGCAATGATACCGATATCAAGATAGTCGTCATCTAGTAAGCCCAGCAATTCATCTGTAACAACCTCTTCAATAATAAGCTGTACATCCGGATAGTGATCTCTGAAATTACGCAGGAAGAGTGGTAATAGGTAGGGCGCTACGGTTGGGATAATTCCAATCCTGAAAGTTCCGCGCAAATGGTCGTCTGAGAGAGAAGCTATATCCTCAATATGCTTAGACTGCTTTAGGATTATTTGGGCCTGTTCTATAATTTTCTCTCCAATTTCAGTAGGAATTACCGGAGATTTCGAACGATCAAAGATCGTAATGCCCAACTCATCTTCAAGCTTGTGAATCTGCATACTAAGGGTGGGTTGGGTAACGTACGATTTTTCTGCTGCCGTAGCGAAATGTCGGTAACGGTCAACGGCTACTATATAAGAAAGTTGCGTAAGTGTCATGCTAAAAGAGGGTCTATTCAGTCTAAATAATACATTGATTTAACCGAATTATACAAACTTTAGAATTATAAATCGTTGAAAGTTAGATATTTCCTTCCAATTTGGTACATTTGGGCGCTAAAGGGATATAGAATAGAACTGTTTTACCCAAATTAAAAGAGAAAACAGGAGTAAATTTATATGCAACAAGCGCACGTATTCATTGAAGGAAGAGTTCAAGGAGTAGGATTTCGTCATTTTACCAAGGTTAATGCTGAAGAGGTAGGCGTCTATGGGTGGGTTAAAAACCTGCCTGACGGACGAGTAGAAGCGGTCTTTGCGGGACCGATGGATCATATCCGGGAAATGGTAAACCGCTGTGAACAGGGACCCGGTTCCAGCCGCGTCGACGATATAGATGTGGAGGTGGAAGAGGCTGACGAGGAATATGATACTTTTGAGATCCGTTATCACTGATGCGTTTATTTATAGCTGCTCCACTGCCCGAAGAGGTCCGGGAAAAGGTATCGGGATTGTATCAGCCAATGGATGGATTGCGATGGCAGCCGCAAAGCCAGTTCCATATCACCCTCAAATTTTTAGGAAAAACTGATCGCGAACAGCTACCTGAACTCATCCGGAGATTAAATAACACCAGTTACTCCGCTTTTCAGATAACGATCAGCGGATTTGGCATTTTCCCGGAAAAAGGACGACCCAAGATACTTTGGATAGGCATTGCCAGCCCGGGACTGCTGAAGGATCTCCAGAAAAAGATCGAGCAACAATGTGTTGAAATGGGATTTAAAGCGGAAGATCGACCTTTTGTACCCCATATAACATTAGCCCGCATCAAAGGGACCTCCAAGCGTGATGTGATGTCTTTTGTAAATCAACATAAGAAGGTGCGATTTCCAGAGGTGCCCGTTAATAAGTTTGTTTTATATGAAAGCAAGCTGCATCCGGATGGGGCTGTTCACGAGAAAGTAGAAGAGTTTCCACTTAGTGCGGACTAATACATTTATCAGTCTCAATTCATTTTCCTAATCAATGAAGCATTTATAGATCGCTGTCAGCTGCTTTTGGTCCGCTCCCAGATAATAGAGGAAAAGAATCAGGCTGAAAACCAACTGCAGTTTTATGATACCGTTTCGCTGGTATTTTTGGGCGGAAGTTGTTACGGAGTTGTCAAGTATTATAAAAGAAGAATGTTTCTTGATACGTCGTGTGATTTCTTGGTCTTCCATCACGATATAGTCTTCCCTGAAGCCTCCGATTTGGTCAAATATCGTTCGATTGATAAATAGACTTTGATCTCCGAAGCGGAACAAGTCAATATCGAAGCGGGTAAACCATGCATAAAATCGCAACAGGGGATGGTTATGGTCAAAGGTGAGCTGGAAACAACCGGACTCGTAACCGTTTTCTTGAGCCTTTTTTATAGAGGTGTCGAAATGAGAAGGGGGATGTGTGTCGGCGTGTAAAAAATAGAGTATGTCTCCCCGGGCTTGCTTTGCTCCATGATTCATTTGGGCTGCCCGGCCTTTTTTGGGGCTTTTAAGCGTTCTGACATTCATCGCTTCTGCTTGCTGCACAGTACCATCGGTGCTTCCTCCATCTGCCACAATAATTTCGGTCAGTTGCTTGTCACTGGCTCTACGCACTTTCTCTATAGTCTCTGAGATAGTATCAGCTTCATTGTAAGTAGGAATAATAACGCTGATGCTCATAGTTCATGGGAGAGTTTTGAAGCCTTGAGGTCTTCCAGTGTATCGATATCATTGAGCATTGGCAACAGTGAATAGGATATATCCATTTCGCGGAGCTGTTCAATGGTCTTTTCAAAGACCGAAGGGGTGCTCCATGACTTGTTTGTAAAAACTTCAGGATAGTATTCCGACATTCCCAGCAGGTAATACCCACCGTCCCGGGCAGGACCAATAACAACGCGATGGTTATCCAGTGCCCGGAAGGCCTGTCGGATAATATCAGTGGTAAGGGCGCTGCAGTCGCTTCCGATGATCACCGCTTTTTCAAATGACTCATCAAATGCCTTTTGGAATGCATGCTGCATTCGCTTGCCCAAGTCTCTGCCTTTTTGAAGTCGTTTGTCATAAATATCACCGGGCCAAATATCATTACGGCTAATAAATGAAGAATACCAAAGCTGTTTGGTAACCTGCAGTGGATCCGTAACCGATTTTGTAAGTCTAAGCAATTCTTTATAGACCGAAAGGGCCTGTTCTTCGCCAATAGTTCGGGCCAGACGTGTTTTTACCTTTCCCAATTTCGGGTTTTTGGTAAAAACCATAAGTACCTGCCCCTCTCCGTTAATATTTGTATTTCCATTGTCCATTGAAATAAGGTCCTGCTTTTAGGTTGTTGCGCCTCCACAGCTGCTCCCGGCACCTGCTGTACAGCCAAAACAGTGCTGATTTATCCTTATCTCACGGCTGTTGAGTTCAGATTCATTCCACTCGCTAATGTGTCTTGGTGCATCCTCTTCCACCGGCATCTCTAACATCTGGTTAAAATCACAATCGTAAAGGGTTCCATCCCATCCCACTGATATTGTATTGCGGCACATGACCCCTTTGGCCGCTGCGGGATTAAAAGAGGTAATAAGCTTATCCATATATTCATCCAGATTTCCGGATTCCAATAGAAAGTTAAGATAACGGCTGATCGGGAGGTTGGTAATGGTGAACAAGTTGTTAAAGGTGATGTCGTGTTTGCGGGCAAGCTGTCGCTTGAATTCATTTTCAAGCCCCTCCTGTCCGCCGGGCAGAAATGCTCCTGCTGGATTGTACACCAGGTTCAGTTCCAGTTCTGTTTCCTCCTTGCCATATCCAATGTCGTTGAGCTTTTTTAGAGCTTTGATGGAACGGTCGTAGGTTCCTTCGCCCCGCTGGCGATCAGTTCGCGATTTGTTATAAAAAGGGAGTGAACAAGTGACTTCCACCTGGTGCTCGGCAAAAAACTCCGGCAGGGCCTGGTACTTCGGAGCTGTTGTGAGAATTGTCAGGTTGGATCTGACAATAACATCTTTACCAAGCTCAGAAACTTCCTCGAGGAACCAACGAAAATGGGGATTCATCTCCGGTGCGCCTCCCGTTAAGTCAACCGTGGATATATCGGAGTGCCGAAGTGCTTCCAGGCAGTGCTGTAAAGTTTCCTTGCTCATAACTTCGGTCCGATCCGGACCCGCATCCACGTGACAGTGTTTGCAGGTCATGTTACACATATATCCCAGATTGACTTGAAAGATCTCAATACCTGTTGGACGGAGCGGAAAGAGGTTAATATCTTTTAGCTTTTCCTCAAATTTTGGCTGTTGACGCAAAGATTCCGAATGGTTATTAAGAACGTGCAGCTGGTAAGCCGGATCGGAGAGATTGTGATTAAGCGTTTTAAGGGATTTGATCATAACGGGTGTATCTTCTTGAAAACTCTATACTCACTTACAGGTGCTTTGGGCAGTAGGAGCAGGTAAATACAAGTTACATGCTCAGATCTTTTGTTTTGTTCATCATCTGTACTCCGTGCACGAGAGAGGAGCCGCCGCGGATAGCAGAAGCTACATGTACGGCCTCCATCATTTGTTCTTCGCTGGCCCCCTTTTCAAGACTTTCTGAAGTATAGGCATCAATGCAATACGGACACTGCACCGTATGCGATACGGCCAATGCAATTAATGCTTTTTCCCGGGCACTCAGGGCTCCTTCTTCGAATACAGCCCCATAGTAATCGAAGAATTTCTCGGCCAGTTCGGGACCAAATTCTCCAACGTCTTCAAACTTTTTTAAATCCTTAGGATTGTAATAGGTATCACTCATAGTAATAAGTATAGATTGCTATTTGAATTAAGTGTTATGTGGGTGGCATCTGTAAATAAACAACAATGAGACACTATGCCAACCGGGCCATACTTTATTTTTTCAATGGACGAAACAGAGCGGTATGATCTTACGTATTATTTTAGACCTAAATGAAATAAAGTGGGTTCGGATTTAAGAAGATATCTTCTTGCTACATTGGAAATATAGCACCTCACTATGTTTTTTATCGGCTAATTCAGTCATATACTTTATTGGTAAGAAATAAAGGAATTGTACTGTCTGTTTGAGTAAAATGGCTATAGGATATATTAATAATTTTTTAAAATTTTGATTATGAAATATATTATACCGGCAACGACAAAAAAAGAGCGGGCAAACAATGATGGAATTAAAGGCAGTAAATCAGTGGCTGATGAATTTGTCAGCCAATTACAGCGTGGATCCCTATATATTCGCGATTATTTATTTGGGCGCTATTCCGTTTTTTATGGTTTCTTTGATATGGGCGATTCGCAATAAAAAACTTAAAAAGCCTGTTACTATTCCGATTATTTCGACCGCCTTTTGGCTGTGTTCTTCTTATTTATATTTGTTTATTGCTGGAGATAACCTACCGACTTGGGTTTATATTGTCGTTTTTATACTGCTTGGTTATGGAAGCTATGGAATCTATAGAAAATTGCGTTCCAATCACAGTAAGAGGCAATAATGGTATATGAGTATGATCTTATTGTTATAGGGGGAGGCGCTGCGGGGCTTACCGCAGCAGGTATGGGTGCAAACTTTGGAGCTAAAACATTAATGATCGAAGCAGATAAGCTGGGAGGAGATTGTACCTGGCATGGCTGTATTCCCAGTAAGACACTGCTCCATGTCTCAAAAGTATCCCAAACACTAACTGAGGCAGAAAAATATGGATTTCAGTCAGGCGGGGTGATTGACTTTTCAACTGTAATGGAACATATCCGAAATACACGTCAGGAGGTTTATGAAGAAGCGGACGATCCTGAAATATACCGGAATATGGGTGTGGAGGTTAAATTCGGTCGCGCATCTTTTGTAGACAGCCATTCCGTGATTATTAAAACCCAAAAAGGAGAGGAGGAAATATCGGCACGCTATATTATTATTGCGACCGGGAGCAAACCGATGGTACCCCCCATCCCGGGACTTGATGATATTTCATACCTTACCAATGAAACCATTTTTGAACTCGAAGAACAGCCTGAAAGCCTGGGTATTATTGGGGCAGGACCTATTGGCATTGAGATGGCGCAGGCGTTTCAACGTCTGGGCACGCAGGTTACGGTCTTCGATCGCTTGTCTCGTATTCTCTCTAAAGATGATAAGGAATTGGCTGAAATGCTTCAGGAACGGTTGGAAAAAGAAGACATTGATTTTAAGCTTTCCGCGAGTGTAAATAGGCTATCTGAAATTCCGTGCGGAAATATTAAAGTTGAAACAGAAATTAATGGAAAATCTTCAACTTGGGAGGGGAGCGAAATACTTGTTGCTACCGGACGTACTGCCAACTATGAGAGGCTGCAACTAGAAAATGCGGGAATTCATTATCAAAAAAACGGCATCACTGTTGACGACCGGTGTCGGACGAATAAAAAGCATATCTATGCAGTGGGGGATGTCACTGGGCGATATCAGTTTACCCACATGTCGGAGCATATGGCCAAAGTAGCAGCTACCAACGCCCTGCTAAAAATACCAATGAAAATTGATGAAAATCATGTGCCGTGGAGTACCTTTACCGATCCCGAACTGGCGCATGTAGGAGCAACAGAAAAAGAACTTCAGGAAAATGGCACTTCCTACAAAACGTATCGTTTTCCCTATGATAAAATAGATCGCGCCATTACCGAGGGGGCGACAGAGGGATTAATAAAGATCTTTGCAAAAAAGATGACCGGGAAAATATTGGGTGCTACGATTTATGGAAAGCAAGCCGGTGACCTGATCGGAGAGTATGCCCTGGCCATGCGCAATGGGGTTACACTTAGGAATATGGCGGATACTATTTATCCATATCCCACATACGGGCTTGGAGCCCGGCGCGCAGCCGACCAGTGGTACATCCAAAGCCAGTCCACCTGGATGGTGAAGCTGATCAAGTGGTTGTTTGGCTATAGAGGAACCGTGCCGGACTTAAGTGATGAGGACCGAATTATTTAGGCAGATAGGCTTGGAAAAGGAGTAAATGCAGACAAATAGGATCATAGCAGGAACAGACTCAGGATAAATACCACTGTGATACCTGTTACCCCAGCCACGGCCGATCCCAATGTCTGAAGCCGGTATGCCTGGGTGACATCCATTCCCGAAAATTGGCTGACCACCCAGAAATAACTGTCGTTGGCGTGTGAAACCGTCATTGCACCCGCACCAATAGCGAGGGTAACGAGGGCTGGGGCCAGTCCCTCTGCCAGTCCGATAGCGGGAAGCATGGGCACAATGATAGAGGCTGTAGTAATAATGGACACCGTCGAAGAACCCTGTGCTGTTTTGAGGGCAGCGGCGATAATAAAGGGAAGGAGTATGCCAAGGTTCCACGCCGCCAGGCTTTCTCCTAAAAAACTGCCGATATCAGTAGCCCGCAATACATTGCCGAATGCTCCGCCAGCCCCCGTAATCAAAATGATTACGCCCGCACTTTTGAGGCCTTTTCCGACCCAGTCGCCGTAAACTTCGGGTCCCCGTTTGGGAACGGTTCCAAAAGCCAAAAGTACCCCAATGATAAGTGCTGTATTGGGATCTCCCAGAAAGAGAATGGCTGCAGTTATCCATCCATCACCAAAAGGTTCGGCTGGCAGATCGGCAATAGAACCGAAGGCGATCAGCAACATTGGAATTAATATGGGTAGCAGCGCAGCTGTAGTGCCGGGTAGATTGGCATCGTCGACAGTTTTGTGGAAAGAACTCATATTTTCCTTATCTGCCGTAGGCATGTCATCGGGATCGATATAAATACGGTTTCCCATGGTAAAGGCAAAGAGGTAGGTCACGAAGATAACGGGAATAGTGACGGTGATTCCCAGTAGGATGACGGTCCCAATATCGGCATTAAGCGTACCCGCAGCGGCAATGGGACCAGGCGTGGGAGGAACGAAGACGTGCGTGGCATAAAGCCCCATACTCAGGGCCACGGCATAAAGCGCCAGTGACTGCTTGGTTTTGGAAGCCAGAGAGCGGTTCAGTGAGGAAAGAATGACAAATCCAGAGTCGCAGTAGACCGGTATCGAGACGATAGCCCCGGTAATACTCATGGCCAGTGCCGAGCGCGCTTTCCCAAGCCAGCCGATAATGAGATTCGCAATAACGATGGTCCCCCCGCTTTTCTCCAACAGCGAGCCAATAATAGTTCCGGCTGCAATCACAATGCCGATAGAGCCGAGCGTACCTCCAAAGCCCTCGGTAATCGCGGTTATGGTTTCATCCGCAGGCAGGCCTGAAAGAAGTCCAACCCCAAAACAGGCCAGCAGCAGAGCCAGAAATGGATGCAGCTTTACCTTAGCAGTACTGTAAACGATAAACAGGATGGCGGCAATCAGCAGTCCTATTAACAGATACCCTTGCACAATAATCCCTTTTTAAGTTTTCGAGTAACAAAAAGGATTATAAGCGGTAGAAAGGAGAAATGATAATATAAAAGTGCTGCTGTAATCGATTTGGATTATACTCTCACCTTGTTTCTCACCATAAACTTCTGTAAGGGGATAAGTCATTAATCAGTTGAGGAGCAGATCAACTTGAAATTTTTAGCATTCGTAGATCGTAATTTACTAAAGCGGTGACAACAGGTTGTCAGTCTCACCTCTTATGGTTGGGCAAAATAAGTTTACAGGACGATGAAAACTGATTCTCTTTTTGAGGCACAAAATCCGCTGGAAGAGCGGCTTGGGAAAAGTTTTTTCGATGAGCTGCCCAAAACTTCGGGCGTGTATAAGATGTACGGCTGTAAGAAATCCCTGCTGTATGTGGGAAAAGCCAAGAATTTACGAAGCCGGCTGTTTACCTATCGGCGCGTAAATAACGATAATAGCTCCCGGAAAGTGCGAAGGCTGGTCCGGCTGGTCCGGCAGATCGCCCTGGAAGAACTGCCGTCGGAAGAAAAGGCCTTGCTGCGGGAAAATGAGCTGATCCGCAGGCATCGCCCGCCATTTAACCGGGCCAAGAAGACCCCGGAAACCTACTATTATGTTTCTGCTGTTCCCAAGAATAAAGTCGTGACGTTTCAACTTCGTATGCATCTTCCGGAAGAACATACCGAGTACACATATGGAGCTTTTAAGGGTCACGGACGGGTTAGGCGGGCTATGGGAGCACTGTTGCGGCAGCTCTATATCACCACACATGGTCTTAATACTCCTTTTGATCTGCCCGGACAGCTAAGCCAAAAGTTTACGCCCATGTATTTTCAATTAGAACTAAACCGTGATAAGCAGCTGCTAGTGCGTGATTATCTTCAGGGCCTTTCTGATGAGCTGCTGTATGTTGTTATAGATGATCATATCCAAAACAATCGGCTGGAAGAATTTATCGGAAAGCTTATTCTGAAAGATATGGAAGCCCTACGTTGGTTTTATGGGGGATGTACCCATCGCAATTTTGAAATCCGCGAAAAGTTGAATCTGGATGACGAACTAATCCCCCAGGAAAAGCTAGACGATTATTTGGTACGGCTGGCTTTTATGGAATAGATATTTTGCTCTTTCCCTTCCAGTGCTTAGAATGAGGGTAAGCAAAAATAGTTCCTGATGAATCCCTTTTTGGTATCCGGGAGCACCATGAAAAACATTCGCAATAACCTCAAATATATCTTTCCGGTCCTGATAGGAATCATGATTGCCGGGCTTGTCCTTTCTAGGATCTACCAGCTGGAATCCTCATCTCCTGAACCAGAAGTGCGAATTACAGCTGCGGACGCAAGGGATCACATTGGTACGCCCGCTGTAGTTTGTGGGAAAGTAGCTTCTGCCGATTACCTGCAGCAAGTGGGCGGTGAGCCCACTTTTATCAACTTAGGGCGACCCTATCCGAACCAAACCTTTACGGCTGTTATCTGGGGTGATAATCGAGCTAAGTGGACCAAACCGCCTGAACAGCAGTATGAAGGACAGGAAGTTTGTGTCACTGGGAGGATCGAAAGCCATGAGGAGACACCCCAGATTATTGTTAGCAGCCCGGGACAAATAGCGATTCAATAAAGAGGAGTAGCAAAATCTAAATTAAACGCAATGTATCAGTTTGAGAAGACAAAAATTAAGGAAGGGAAGGCCTTTAAATATAAGCTACATAAGCAGGGAGAACGATTGAGCTATATCAATTTTATCACATCTTTAAAGGAGGATGAAACCTTCCGGTGCTTTTTTATTGGGTTGTTGTCTGATATTTCTTTCCAGGCCTACCATTGGGAAACGCCGCCGGTTACGACCGGTACTACAAGTCAGCTTTTTGAGTTTGTTGTTTCTGACAGTCCCGGTATTGACTTACCGCCTGATCCGGGTCCCTTCCGGCCATATTTCAGTCCGGATAAAGAAACCACAGCCTTTGCTAACCTCGGGAAAGACGCTACCTTAATAGCACCAGCGCCATCCGATCAAGAACGGAATTATTCGCATATTGGAGTGTTTACCGAAAATGCTCCGGTGCAACAGCAACACCACCTGTGGCAAACGGTGGGCCGGGTGACTCAAAACCGGATTTCTGACCGACCGCTGTGGCTAAATACCGCTGGGGGAGGGGTGGCCTGGCTGCATGTCCGCTTGGATTCTCGGCCAAAGTATTACCGGCATCGGCCTTATACAAATTTAACAGAAAGTTAAAGTGTCTGTAATGCCCGGCAAGCCCCTTTTTAAAAAAAAATAAAAAAAGTTTGTAAGGATTGCCCCCTGAAACGTACTTACTTATAGTCATATGTTAGATGATTTGGTACAATGAATAGGTAAAGGTCAGCTTTGATCGGCTGGCCTTTTCTTTGTTTTATGATAATCTCTTAAAATTCAAGAGATTAATACGGGAAGGCAAGGGTATTCTCGTATTGAAAGGAATAATAAACCCATATTTTTCGTTTCACAGGTTGGAAGATTCATCCAGTTTTACGATTTTATAAATGATATATCTCTATTTTTTGATATATCATCTTTAATGATATAGGGCCTTACCCTGTAAAAGGGGTGAGGTCCTTTTTTTGTTGTGATGTATTTGTTTCACCATTTTATGGTAGGACGGCTATCCCCAGAGTGCCTTTGAGCATATTTACGCAAGCCATTTCGTAAATTTTGATCTTGGCCAGGGATTATCCATCCAGGATGTGTCGGGCTGAGGTAATTCGGAAGCCTGTTCAACCGTCAACCACCCTGAAGGGAGCTCAAAATATGAGCGTTTGCCTCTTTTGGTTATCCAGCTTATGCGGCTGTTTTGTTCACTTGTTTCTGCAATATCCAGTGTCAATCGACAATCCTGAGCTACATAATCAAGAACCTCTTGGTAATTATTTCCTTTCCAGAGTGCCGGTGCCACAGAGCCATTAATATCCGTCGGTTTGCTGAGGCCAATGGCTTCTGCCGCAGCGTTCAGTGATATAGGAAAGCCCTTGCCACAAAAAAAGTGAAACATCATATCTACGTGTTGAATAGCAAGGCTGCGGCAAGCTGAGTAAAGGCCGGATTCTTCTGCCAGAATATCGAAATCGAATCCAAGTCCATTGTGGGTAATTATGGTATAGCCGGAATCAACTTTTGTCTCAAGATATTTAATAAGGGAAGTTAAATCTTGTTTTGACATTTGCGGAGCGGGAGAACCGTCGGCAGATGTTGAATAAAACACTTCCGGCTCGCTTTCATCGGTACACCAAATTGCGGAACAGGTGATTCCCAGGGGCCTGTGGCTATTCAAGTCACTAACATTCTCAGGCAGCACTTTGGCAGTTTCAATATCAAATGCTAAATATTTCTGTGACATAATATTATAATCTAACGGTCTTACAGGTCTACTGCGCCAAAGTAAATTAGCTATGCAGGCTGTACTTAAGGTGTGAATTGTATAATCTTAATTCATTAAATAACGAACGGAGAGCTAAAAAGCCAGTGGTTTGGCAAGTGATCAGTCTGTCCGTTTCAAGTGACTGATTCAAGTGTTGGGCTCCAAGGTTTTTATTTTTTTCTGTATCTCTTGTTTCTCGGGTTTGGTTTTGGCAAGAGAATATGCTTTTCGGAAATATTTTTTTGCTTTTTGGGAATCTTTTTTTCTATAAAGCTCGCCGAGAAGTACAAAATAGAAATGGTTTTCTTCAAAGCTGAGTTTTTCAGCCTCTGCAATTGCGGCTTTTGCTCCTTTTACATTATAGAGTGCATAAACTCTATTTAGAGCAATACTCGGGGAATAGTTGATCTTAACAAGCTGATCATAGAGCTGGAGGATCTCCTCCCATTTTTCCTTAGTGTCTTCTTTGATACAATGCCAATAGGCGATGCGTGCCTCTAAATGATATGAGCTTATTTCCTTGCCTCTGGCCGAGCGCTCTAAAAAGTGCATACCCTGTTTAATGAGTGCTGTATCCCATAGTTCCTCATTTTGCTGGTCATATAAAATTATTTCCGAAACTTCGGGATCTGTGTTTTGCCTGGCATCGAACCGGGAAGCATGAAAGCACATGAGCGCTACCAGGGCATTTGTTTTAGGCTTATCCGTTTTCTCATGCTCGGTTAGAAGCAGTCCCAGCCGCATGGCCTCGAGGCACAGGTCTTTTTGCAGGATTTGATTTTGAGTCTTTGAGTAATAGCCCTCATTGAATAGCAGGTAAATAATATGCAAAACATTGTCGAGTCGATCGGTAATTTTGTTATCCGGAGGCAGTTCCATCGTAATATTTTCGGACCGTAATTTTTTTCTTGCTCTGTATAGCCTCTTGTTGATGGTCTCCTTGTTGGATAAAAAAGCTTCAGCTATTTCATCGATGCCAAAACCACAGAGAATACGCAAAGCCAATCCTATCTGGGCTTCGCTGGCAATGGCAGGATGACACACGGCAAAGAGCATTTGCAACTGACTGTCTTTGATATTTCGCAACGAAAAATCTGGTTCCGGCATTCGACGATCCTGTTCACGTCTTATCGTTAGTTCAGGGGATACTTTGTGATCAAAGATTTTTTTACGTCGGAAATGGTACAGGGCTTTGTTTTTGGCAACCACATACAGCCAGCCCGTCGGATTTTTGGGTACCCCTTCAATGCCCCATGTTTCAGCTGCCTGCAGAAAGGTTTCGCTCACTACATCTTCGGCAATTTGAATATTCGACAACCCATACAGCCGGCTGATGACTGCAACCATTTTTGAAAATTCCTGGTGAAATAACTGCTTTATAGTTTGCTCTACCACTTGGTTACCTTTTTCCTGTAGGGTCTATCCTTTCGTTCCAGTCCATGGATTTCCGAAAGGCCGGATTTCAACACTGCCGCCTTGGTCCAATGCCGGACAGCCATGAGCTAGTGTGGTTGCTTCCTCCAGGTTTTCCGCCTTAACGACAATAAAACTCCCCAGCTTTTCTTTGATTTCAACGAACGGGCCGTCGGTAACCACTCCGCCAGGCTTTAGTACTTTGCCCTCCATCGCCAGGCGCGGTCCACGACTGACTAGTTTCTCCTGTGCTTCGATGCCTTTCCACCATTCCGTCCATTTTTTAGAGAGTTCCGCCATCTCTTCTTTTGAAACATCGCTGTAGTCATAACTCGGCTGTCGGAACAATAACATGAATTCTTCCATTTTCTTCTTTACTTAACTTAATGATGATCGTTTGTATTATATCTTACTTGATAATGATTGAGACTGTGAAAATTGGATATCTAAATTTTATTTTCCGTTTTAATTTCTCCTCACAAATTCGAGGAGGTATTATGCAATTATTGACAAATCGCACTCATTGTTCAGGTGAGTTTATTCTCTTAATCCCTTTCCATCGAGAATTTTTGGTATGTATTTTTCAATTCTTCGTTCCCGGGTTTTGGATTGTTTGGCACCGGAAAAATACAGAATATATCCTCGTTGTCGTCCGGGCGTTAAATTACTGAAGGCAGTTTTCAAGCCAGGATTTTCATCCAGCTTCTTTTGAAACTCTTCAGGAATAGGTTCTCTTTTTTCTTCTATATCCACTTCCAATCCGGCTTTTTCTGCTTCAATGGCCTCATCGATATAGGCCTTCAGGATGGGTTCCATCTCAACGATTTTCTGAATACTGGTGAATGAAATTCTGCGGGCGATTCTCGAATGCTCTCCGGGTTTTTCCAGAACATCTTCGGGATCTTTTAACAGAACCCCTTTGAAAAACATAAGTGCACAGGATACCTTAAATGGCTGTATGATAGCGATATTGCTTTCCTGAAATGAGTAGCATGGTTTTCCCCATTTCAATTCTTCCTTCAGTCCGCAGTCGAGGCAGATGATCCTCAACTGCTCTATTTCTTCCTGCCATTGTTGGGCTTTACTTATATATTTATCGACTTTGGGATTCATTTTTTTGTCGTTTTTTGGCTTTATTCACTTTTTCTTTTAGAAGTTTCTCTATGATAGTGGCCGGAACTTTTTGATCATACTTGATTTGTATGGTTTCTTTCCCGGTTTTATAACCCATTTCTTCGAGCATCTTGCGATTTTCATTTTGAAGTACGTCAGCGCCAATGCCAAAGGTAGCGTGATTTTTGAAGGCGGAGAATCCAACATGAACACCGTGAAATTTATAGAACGGCACATTGTAGCTTATGCCTTCTTCTGCTTCCGGAATCGTCGATTTTATTATTTCCCGGAGTTCTTTGAGTATTGGATGGGCCTTCGTGGGGGAATTGGCAATGAAGGAATCAACGTCTTTTGGCTTAGTCATAATTGTTATTTTTGGTTAACGGTCCCGATTCTTCTATCCGCAGGTCTAAAATACCACGAGGTCACTGTCATAATTAATAATACCAATGAAGGAATAGCCTCAGTAAACGGTTGACCTACCGTGATATGTGAAGCTGCCGCTCCGGACATAGCAAAGAAGAAACCTGCATAAGCCCATTCCTTCACTATTGGAAATTTAGGGACAAGCACGGCGATAACCCCCAAAATTTTCCAAAACCCGAGTATGGATAGCATATATATCGGGTACCCCAATTGGCTAACAATCTCAACATATCCACCTATTTGAAACAGTTGTTGTGCGCCTCCTGCGGTCATACCAAAGGCAAGAAAGCCGGTGGTGATCCAATAGGTGATTTTATTTCTTTTTGTCATAATAGCTTCTTTCCTTTTCGTCTTTATTTGATGTTCAGTGTTTCCTTACCTCTTATAATGATTGAGATTGCGGAAATTGGACATCCTGATTTTTGTATTGGATTAGAGGCTGCGAAGAGCTTCGACCCAGGGCGATCCTCGTTATTCTTCATCACGTTTCCCGGCGGCCTGTCCAGCTTGGACGCCTGCCTATCTGTTTTTATCAAGGTGATACCGAAGTGCCATCTGTATGCAAATCATCAGCTGTTTTTTGGGTATGGGCTTATCAACTGGAAAAACGATTGCCCGGTTACCTTCGAACGTTAAATCATCTTCAAAAAGCGTTCTGAAGGTACTAATTAACGTAGTATTGCAACTTACATACAGCCCGATTTGATCCGGGTTCTTCGGTTTCCAGTCAATTCGGATGGTTGTTCCACTTTTTGTTTGTGAGGTTAAATAGGCAGGTTCACCCCATTTTAACGTTTCTTCCAGTTCGCCTACTCCCTCTGTAGCTTGCGCCACCTCGTAAATCAAATTGCGAAGGCTCTCCATCTTTGGCTTGATCTCATCCGGATATGAGCTGAACTTTTGTTTTACCTTGTTTTCCATAGGCCTCTATTAATAAATTATACAACGCAGGCCTCCGGTTTAACTGGCCTGACCTTGTTGAAAAAGTAATTTAATTAAAACTCTCTTTTATTAACTATTAAATTTAAACCCAAAGCAGGGGGGGAGCCGTATTGAAACCGTTGTTAGGTGCCGGACTTATTACAAGATAAAAACCTAAGTCTCCGATTTGTGAGCAAGTGCCGAAGGGGTTTGGCAGCCAACTATGGCGGGCGCTTTGTGAATGAGATCATCATTTTCGAGGGCCTCCACCATAAAGAGGGCAAAATCGATGCGGCGCGTCAGGTTGCTTTCCAGGATAGGATCTCCCACATGCTCACTCCATACAGGTAGTCCTTGGCTTTCCCCTTCCTCCAAGCCACTACCCCGTACAACCGTCCAATTCTTATCGCTGGTAAATACCAGATTGCAGGCTCTTACCTGGTCTTCAATATCAATAAGGCGCAACACTTTGGCAATCCAGCCAACAACTTTTAAAAATACCTCAAGCTTCCAGGAATATTCATCCTTTCCGTCTTTGGTAATATGCCACCCGCAGGAAAAGATCAGGCGGGCACCGGGCTCGGCAAAATCCAGTACCGCCTGTGCAGTCCCGGAGGAATAATTGTTTACTCCCCAGGGTACCAACACGGTGAGCACCCCGTCGCATCCTTTTACCGCTTTTTTGATCACTTCCCGGTCATTCGTCATTCCCGGCACAATTGTTATCCGGTCTCTAAAAGAATCCAGCTTCCCGACGCTTTTTTCCCGGCAAACACCAACAACTTCATAGTTCCTGTCCAGACAGTGCTGGACCATATACTTTCCAAGCTTTCCTGAGGCACCGATGACGCAAACTTTCTTCAATCTCTTATTATTTTTTGAAATTCATTATGCTTATTTACTTAGCTCTCTTCAAAGTGTCCGGCACACCCCTGAAACCAATCCAAAGGAGCCAAACAATGAGCAGGATTTCTCCGGCAAAAGTATAGAGGCTAATCGTCAGGCTGTAATCAGGTATCAACATTTTTCCAAAAGAGTCAACGCTGTATCCGATACCCGCAAGTACCACGAGGACACCCAGAATCCTGGGACCTGATTTGAATACAAGATATCCGAGGATGGACAAGTGAAGACCGAATACCGCCAGCCCGGTATCCCACTCAATCCGGTACGACTCGACCAATAACATCACCTGTGCGTTTAGTTGGTCTGCACCTAACATATCGGCATATGCAGCACCCTCCAGGATGGGCAGGACGTGATAAAGGTTAGCAATTGCAACCGCAAAAATTGCAGCATAGACTACTCTGAACCAGGCGGTTAATAACGCCAGGCTTTTATTTATGGGTTTGAGTAAAACATAAAGTCCCCAGGATACAATGATATCAAGAATGGCCACTATTAAAAGGAGTACAATACTTATCCGAAAAGAGCCCAATGCGTTCGTGATATTGGTAACGGTTGCCTGGGCATCTCCGGAGACAATAAGATTTTGGAGTACTGAGAAATAGGCGATGGGGGCCAGAACGACCATCAGCAGCAATCCGAATCCTGCAGCTGATGCGGCTTGGCGCGGTGAGATATCATTAATATTTTTTTTCATATCAACCTTTCATAGTTGGAAATATCTAATTTTCCATTCAAGTACTGACATATCCCTTAGAACGAAATAATCCCATTTTGCCAGCTCCCTAAGTAAAATGATCCTTTTGGGTATTACTTTCTACGCAAAATCCAGTGTTAAGTTACTACTTGATATTTCTAAGTATAATATGATAGTAATTACATCGGTTGCTATGGCTTTATTGATAATACATATAGTATGTAAGTAAGATGCCCGTCATATTATAAATTCCGTGGGCTATAATGGATGCCGTGAGCCGTTTGGTATATAAGAATAACACCGTGTAGGCGATGGTTGGAACTAAAATATCGAACCAGCTTATTGCATCGGTCGGTAAATGTCCGATAGCAAAGAATACAATGGATAAGACTGCGGCGATCCATATTCCTATCGTTGGATTCTTAAACGTATCTTTTAAAACATTGATGAAATAGCCCCTGTTATAGATCTCTTCCGTAATACCCCCTCCAATTACCCCTAAAGCTATAAAAGAAAGCGTGCCTAATGGTGTTCCGTCAAACATCGAGACCATTTGGGAGATGTCGGCCCTTTCCGCTCCACCGGTATTCGGAATGATGAATCCGAATTGCAGGGCGGTCCATGTCAATCCAAAAAGTAATCCTAATATGCTATCTGATTTCCAGTTTTTCCCGGACCACCCGATATATTGAAAATCCTTATTTAATAATTTGAGTGAAAAATATATTAACGAACAAACAGTAATACATTGGAACAGTGCAATGAACAATAAATTTACTCCCGATAGCCCACCGTTAATTTTTGTAATGCCAAAGAATACATTCGGTAGAGCAAATAAGATAAACCCTGTAATGATCGTACAAACAAAAATTACCAGCGTTCTTTTCTTGCTTACAGTTCTGTCAGTATTTTTCATCCGTTTAACAAATGATTAGTTATTTACCTAGGTGCCTCTACGGGATAATAGGTTGAGTTGTTGCAAACGGATGCAAGAAGGATTGATATGATCCTTTTGAAGGAGATAGGCCGCTTCCGCTAAGGTAATACAAGCGCAGCAATGTATTTGTAACCTTATAGGGATCTTTTCCCTATTACTTGTAAGAAAGAGACGAGTAAAGCCCCATTTTGCGCCCGTTCAGAAAAAACAGCGAAGTTACTTGGGGTTAAAAGAGAGTTTAACGAGGAATATCATGTATTACAGAGGAAAACATAAACAGTGCCTTCCTGTTTATATCATAACGATATTGATTTCAGTTATGATAGTCAGCTGCAGTGATCCCGCCGGATCTGAACCGGAGCCTACCGAACCGGGACCCGAGCCAACCGATACGTTGAGCAACGAGATCGTCTTTGTAAGCGATAGTGACGGAGATGACGATATTTATGTAATGAATGCTGATGGCACCGGACGGACCCAACTGACCAAGGATTCGCCCCTTGACAGTAATCCGGTATTTTCACCGGACGGACCCAAAATTGCCTTTTTTAGTTATGATTACGACCGCGAAGATTCGGATATCTATGTGGTAAACGCCGACGGCAGCGGACTAATAGTTAATTTAACAGATAATGCATCATCTGCTGAAGGGGGGCACGATTGGAGTCCGGCGGAGTAGAGAGAGACTGACGAATTTAGCGACAGCCACTTAATCCCACCCAGCCGATTGGCAATAACTTTTTTGAATGAGGTAGGTGACCGTTTTATTGTGAACTAAAAACGTTGGATACGGTTTCTTTATAGGTCCGGCCAACGGGAATTTCTTTTTTATCAATAATGATCTCATCCAGATTAAATGCTTGACAGAAGTCAGGGTTTACAATGTAAGAACGATGAACTCGTACAAAATTTGGCAATAGCTCATCCAACTTTTTGAGCGTCATCCGTGTGATTATCTTTCGATCTGCTGAATGAATGTGAGCATAATCTCCATAGCTTTCGATAAAGTGGATATCCCCACATGCGATTCGGTATGTTTTACCGTCACTCATTACCTGAATGTATTCCTCTTTGTCATTTTGATGTAGCTGGAGCATTTCTTGTTGCTTATTATTCCAATTTCGCAACGTTTCGTATGCTATTGCCGGTAGAGAAAATAGAATTGTGGCAATGATCAGATAGAGGGTATCCCATGGAATGAATGCAGATTCCGCACCGATATTGTCAGCTAAAAAAATGCGTTGGACTAAGGCGAAAACGATCTGAATATTTAAAACTCCCAGTAATATTGTTGCTGTCAAAAGTGCAAATAGAATATTTCTACCCTTGAAAAGAAAGGAGGGTACGGCCCAATAAATAAACAGATAAGTTATGCCTATGGTCAGCGGTACACTAACACTGGCATAAATCAGCCCCTGGCTTATGGAATCAATAAAGGAATAGCACAGCGTAAAAATTACGAATGCTGATATCCAGTAGATGCTATGAATTAAAGCTTGTTGTCGTTCCAAAAGCTATCGTTTATTCGTTTTTAGCAAATTTCACCCAATTATGCTTGTTATTCAAATTTGATAGCAAATAAATAGCCATTGTTTATCGCATTTAAGCTGTTATTCATCGAGAATCCGCTTCAAGGGAAATATAAACTATTATAATACGGCCAGAGCAGACAATTGAAATATGTAAAAACAATTAACTATGTGGATTGAATATGTTGTAGATGCGTTTATAGAACAATTTCCACTATTCATGATAGTAATAACGCTCTCTGGTTTAGCAAGTGTTGTTAAGTTCGTTAGGGTTAATGCCACTCAACAGACCCCAAAAGATAGAAGTTATATTTTAGGTACCGGACTTTTTGCTTTGTTTGTTGGACTCCTTGTATTTCCAATCCAAATTTTTCAAATGCTTGAGGCTGTACAAGCAGGGGGCGAACAACGTCCTTCTGTTGTGATGGGAGGAATTTACCTGACCTTCGTTCCAATGCTTTATGGGCTATTCTGGTTTTTAATTTCCTTCGGCGGATGGCTGTATTGCAAAAGAAAAACTGCTGGAACATAATTATGTGGCTGGCTACCTAAGGACCTTGGGCCTACTACGCGCACCGTCGCCGAAGCATTATTTCCATTCCAAAATGGTTAGAATACATGCAATGGCGCGTAGGAGACCAAAGTAGAGAAGCTACGTAGGCTGTAATTAACCAGCCCACGTACAAATGGCTGAATAGTTAGATAACGAACGAAAAGCTAAAAAGCCAGTTACCAGTTACAGGTGCTTGTCCTGCAACGCTAAGGGCGAAAGTAGGTCGGCCTCCCGTATTACTGCGAGCTTGATATATCACTTCCGAAAAAAACTTCAATAAAAACACCTCTCACGCCTCATGTAGCATGATTCTATAAAAAGAGTAACTAAATGGTTTAAGCTGAGGGATCCTAATTGGCACAACTTCTCAAGCCCTATTAAGAATTTTGGAAAGGGTAGGTAGGTCAGAATTGACCAATATTTAGGGAGGAGATCACTTCCTCTTGCTTGTCGCTTACTTTCACCGGATTTTGAAGCGTTCTACCAAAGCCCTCAAAAGATACATTCATCCGGTCGCCGTCTTGAAGGCTTATGCCTTCCCCAAAGCTGAATGCATCGGCTCCGAAGAAATGGATATGAACCATCCCGGGTATCCTGTGTTGCTCGTACTTGAAGTGATGGTATTCTAGGTTCTCCAAGGAATGTGCCATATTTTGTTCTCCGGATTTTATTTCTTTTGACCAAATTTCGTTTTCGTCTCTTTCGATGGAAACTTTGCCGGAGATATTTTGAAAGTCGCCGTCCAGTATCAATTCAGGACCTATGGCCGGCGAACGAAGTTTGGAGGGGGCCAGATAGAGATAGTTTTTTTTCTCCATTACGTGATCTGAAAATTCGTTGGCTATGGCAAAGCCTACCCGGAAAGGTCGGCCGTCTTTGGCGATATAATATAGCCCTGCAATTTCAGGCTCTTCGCCTCCGTCATTTGCGTATGGTGGAACCTCCAGGGGATCATTTAAGCCCCTTAGTGCGGAGCCGTTTCCTTTAAAAAACCATTCGGGTTGAACTCCGATTTTGCCGGTACCGGGTTTGCCGCCTTTTTCTCCCCATAAATACATTTCCATGCTATCGGTCAGGTCGTCTTCATCCGCCATTTTTTTATGCATTTGTTGCCGGTTTTTGGCACTGGCTTTGTGGGTGAGGCCGGTACCCGAAAGCATACAACCCAAAGAGTTATCCGGATGATCGAAAGCAGGCAGGATACGCCACTTGCCTGAACCTTCATACACAGGGTTATATTCAATTTTTTGATCTGTTAACTGTCCGTTGATAAATTCTTCGGCAGAGTGATTGTTTTCAATGATCTCCCCGAAAAGTGCATAACAACTTGTGAATTTTTTATCTATAAGGGTGAGTTTAGGTTCATCGACCTTTGCTACCCTCCGTCCCTGTTCAGAATGCTGCAATTGAATCAACCGCATATTCAGAATTTTAGTGGTTTATGTTTCTATGGATTCAATAATCATATATTAATATTTGTATAGATCAAAGTTTTAGATAAAATAAAACAAAAATATCGAGGTAGACTACTTTTCAGAGGCGGGCATCATGCCATGGGTTCTAGAGAATTAAAATATAGACTATCGCCTTCCTGCAATTCGTAGGTCGTTCCCCTACCTTAAATTCAAGGGTTCCGTTGATCACATATATAAATTCTTCTCTGTATTTTACTGGTTGGATGCACCTATTCGTTGGTTTGGCAAATTATGAGATAGGTATTTATCTTAATTTAGTTAGCAGCCGGTGTAAATACTGATCCAAGTTACAATACAACTTGAACCAGTGAGGGTGGATGGATTGGTTAGTGCGGATTTTGCGGGTTGTACATTGGACCTGCTACCTTCTACTTTTATACTACTCTAATGAGAATCCCTCTTAACGGTACTTCCCGATTTTCCCTGCATGAAGTCAAGGTCTGCACCGAGATGCGCCTGTTGTACATGTTTCTGGTAAAGGTACCAGTAGCCTCGGTCCATATGAAAGGGAAGAGGTTCCCACTCTTTCTTTCTTTTCTCCAGCTCTTCATCCGAAACGTGCAGTTCGATTTTACGATTCGGAACATCCAGCTCGATTATATCTCCGTTTTTAACAAGGGCCAGAGTGCCACCGTCAGCCGATTCCGGAGAGGTATGTAAAACAGCTGTACCGAAAGCGGTTCCACTCATGCGGCCGTCAGATATGCGAACCATATCCGTAACTCCCTGTTCCAACAGTTTTGCCGGCAGCCCCATGTTGCCAACTTCGGGCATCCCCGGATATCCCTTGGGTCCCACATTCTTCAGAACCAGGATATCATCTTTTTTAACATCGAGATCAGGGTCGTTGATACGGGCTTTATAGTCTTCAATGTCTTCGAAGACGACAGCCCGCCCTTTGTGTTGCAGCAGTTCGGGCGTAGCTGCGGAAGGCTTCATTACCGCTCCGTTTTCGCTCAGGTTGCCTTTGACAATAGCCAGTCCCACTTCACTTTTGAACGGTTTGTCACGGCTGGAAATGATTTCTTCATTATAATTTGGAGCATCTTTATATATCTCCTGCATTGATTCTCCGGCCGCCGTAATTTCATTTGTATGCAGTTCAGGAAGCAGTTCTTTGATAACGGCCGGAAGTCCGCCGGCGTAATAAAAATCCTCCATGAAGTAGTCTCCGGACGGCTGCAGGTTTACAATCAAGGGGATATCCTGCGAAAGTTTGTCAAAGTCGTCAATATCGAGATCTACACCGATGCGTCCGGCAATGGCCAACAGATGAATCACAAAATTGGTTGATCCCCCTATGGCGGTATTTACTTTGATAGCGTTTTCAAAAGCTTCCCGTGTTAATATATCTGACAGGTTTTGTTCCTCTTCTACCATTTCAACGGCTCTCATACCAGACATGTGGGCTATTACCTTCCGTCGTGCATCAGGTGCGGGAATTGCCGCGTTACCGGGCAGGGAGAGCCCCAGCGATTCGACCATACAGGCCATCGTACTGGCTGTTCCCATAACCGCACAATGTCCGTCACTCCGGCAGGTACAGGCTTCCGCCTCCTCCATACGTTCGGTAGACATCTCGCCGGTTTTAACTTTATCGCTGAAGCGCCAGGTATCGCTTATGCTGACATCCTTTCCCCTGAATTTACCGGTAAGCATCGGTCCGCCTGAAACTACAATCGTTGGAATATCAACGCTGCAGGCACCCATCACCAGACTTGGTGTGGTTTTATCACAACCGCAGAGCAGTACTACCCCGTCCAGCGGATTTGCCCTAATAGATTCTTCCGTATCCATGCTGGCAAGATTTCTATAAAGCATGGCAGTTGGCTTCATCAGTGTTTCACCGAGCGACATAACAGGAAACTCTACCGGAAAGCCACCGGCTTCAATAATACCTTCTCTGACCGATTGTGCCAGATCCCGGAAATGCGAATTGCACGGGGTCAGTTCAGACCAAGTGTTACAGATTCCGATTACAGGTTTACCCTTGAACTTGTGTTTGGGAATCCCCTGCTTCTTCATCCAGGCTCTGTATATAAAACCGTCTTTTCCTGTTCTGTTAAACCATTCACTGCTGCGTAATTCCTTATCTTTTTTGTCTTCCTCAGCCATATTCCCTGTATATATGTTGATTTAAATGCCGCTTTAAGATTTTATTTGTTCTATACCAACGGACAATATAAAGATTACCTGAAACTATTTGTATTCGAATTGGCTTGGCTCGACTTCCGCAAAATAGTGTCATGCGGAATGACAACGTGGGTAGTTTTTTGTTATCTGCTCCTACCACCCAACGGCCAATTAATGAAATTATGTCAGTTCATTTTTTTAGAAAAAAAGCAATGACAATAACAACACCATACAAAAACCTGTAACTGAAACTATAGTTGTCATTACTGTCCATGAACGTAATGTTTGTTTTTCTGTCAGACCGAGGTATTTGTTTATGAGCCAGAAGCCGCTGTCGTTAAAATGGGAAAGGATGGATGATCCCGCTGCAATGGCAATAACGATCAATGCTTTTTCCGGGACAGACAGTCCGAACTCACTGACAATAGGTGCCACCATTCCGGCGGTTGTAATCATTGCCACAGTTACAGATCCCTGCGTTATCCTCACCACAACTGAAATAATATAAGCCAGAACTATCGGTGTCACTTGGTAAGCCATGATAGTCTCGGCAAGGGCGGTACCGACGCCACTGTCTACCAGGATCTCTTTGAAAACACCGCCTGCACCTGTTACCAGAATAATAAGTCCGGCCGGTGCGAGAGCCTTGTCTGAAAATTCCATTACCTGTTTACCGGTAAATCCTTTCCTATACCCTAGGAAGTAAGCTGCTATAAGAGTGGCGATTGTCAGGGCACTGAACGGGTGTCCGATGAATTGTATGAGGTTAATCCAGAATAACTCTTCCGGAAGGATCATGCGTTCCTGTAGGATATCCAGTACGGTTGCCGACACAATTAGAAATAGGGGCAAGAGAACAACCACCAGTACCATGAAAAAATCAGACTTCTCAGTTTTAGAAGGTGATTTCCCTTCACTCAGGTCACTGAAATCAGGAGGATCAATGTGAATTTTACTTCCAATATACCTGCCGAAAACCGGCCCGCCCAGAATGGCGGCAGGCAAACCGGCGATGACTCCGAAAATAATGACCCACCCCAGCGGTACTTCCATAATTTCAGCTACAGCAGTAGGTCCCGGTGTGGGAGGAATGAACGAATGGGTTACCAGCATACCCGCTAGGAGAGGGATGGCATAATAGAGGGTCGATTGTTTCGACTTCCGGGCCAGGGCATAAATAATAGGTACCAGAATAATGAATCCCACATCCAGGAATACAGGTATAGAAATGATAAAACCCGTAATCGTAAGTCCCCAAGAGGTTCGTTTGGTTCCGAATATCCCCACTATATTGCGGGCCAGTGATTCGGCACCGCCCGACACCTCCAGCAGTTTACCCATAATGGAACCTAGTCCTACAATAATGGCAATAAAGCCGAGTATCCCTCCCATACCCTCTTCAATACTCGTTAAAACCTCTTCGAAGGGCATTCCCGCTCCCAGTCCAACGAAGCTGCTTACAAGCAGCAGTGAGATAAAGGCATGGATTTTGAACCTCATTACCAGTGCCAGCAGCAGAACGATGGATATGACGGTAATTAATAAAAGGTAAATGGACTGGTCAATCATTTGATTTTATTTTAGTGCTGAATGGTATAACAATTTTATACTACTAAAAAAAATGAACAAGTTATCCGTACCTTTTTCAAATATATATACTTTTTGGGTACGACTTATTTTATTCTTTGAAATAAGTCGCACGAAGTGCCAACCAGAGTGGCCCAACCTTTTGTATATCAATAAAGTGGTTTGATAATCATCTAAGTACTGCTCATGAGTTATTAGAAATCATTATTGGTTAAGTTCCTCAATAATTCATTGTTTTTCTTCTTGCTTTACTTCACGTATTTGCTTTGGGATCGTAAGCAAATCAACAAGCAACAGTATCCCCAAGGCACCACCGGGAAATATCCAAAATGACCCTACTATATTTTCAGGATTATTGAATATCGTTATAATTCCAATTATCGATGCTATCCAAAGAGCCATGTATATCAGCCCCATTCCTATTTTCCCGATATAAAACTTATGTACCCTAAAAAGAACCAAAGCGCATAGGCGACACTGTGAGATTTATCGTGATCCCTTAATCTCGATTGCAGTATTTGAAATTTCCTGTCTGAAAGTTCTTTTTCGTTGTTGCTCATTATTTACTGTTCTTTAATTGGTTGAACATACTGATCATTTTTAATTCAACTAAAGCAAAGAATTGAATGGATGCTAATACACACTAAATAGGTTCTATTTTGAGAGGTAATATTGAGAGGGATAAAATATTTGTGTTGTCCCGATATAAAAAAAGCTATTCTTGAAAATGAATAATTAACAAAAAAAAGCCCTGTAACTCTATAGCTATAAGAGATACAAGGCCTTAGGAGTACCCGAGGCCGGACTCAATCTCTATTCTTTTTTATCCATGCATAAAGTGCAAATAGCACTGAATATGCTTTAAATAGCATATTTGTGTGTCTTATTCATTGTTTAGATGTTGGGAAATTCAAAAAATGTTGTACCTTTGTTGTACCATTATAATTTAGGTACAACAGTATGGCAACAACTTATCATTTTTATTTACGCAAAGATAAAAAGAGAGATAACGGAGAGTGTCCTATTTACTTAAGGATTACTCAAAACCGTAAATCCCGGTATGTTAGCACTGGTGTTTATGTTAAGCCCAGGTTTTGGAATCCAGAAAAAGAAGAGGTTAGAAAGAGCCACAGAAATTCTAAGAGTTTAAACAGTATCTTGGATCGGGAACAAGATAAGGCCGAAACTGTTCAGGCTGAATTAAGTAAGCATGGGAAGGATTCAGCAAAAGCTATTCAGGAACGCTTAAAACATCAGCAAACCGGAGATTTTTTTGATTTAGCGGATGAATATTTAGAAGAAATTAAAAAGACAGGCAGTCATTATACTCATAAGAATGCCAAAGTCGCTATTAGAAAGGTAGAAGCTTTTGAAGGTTCTCGCTCTTTACCTTTAAGACATATTGATACTGAATATCTGGAACGTTTTGAACGGTTTTTAAAAGATGAGTATGATAACCATCCCAATACGATAAGTAAGAATTTTAGGCCTATAAAAGGGATTATTCGAAAGGCATTAAAAAAACACCTTATCACGATTAATCCCCTAGTTAATTTTGAAGGTGCGAAACGTGGCAAACCTAAACCTAAGACAAAGCTTTCTGTAAAACAGATTGAAGCAATTCAAAGTTATGATTTTGAGCAGTTTTCTAATCTGTGGCATACCCGGAATTATTTTATGTTTTCATTTTATAGTGGTGGTATCCGGTTTGGAGATTTATGCTGCTTAAAATGGAATGACATAAAAGGCGACCGCTTATCTTATCAGATGAACAAAAACGAAAAGGTATTTACGATTGAGCTTAATGAGTATCAACAAGAAATATTAGACTATTATTCTACCGATAAAAAATCGGAAGATTTTATCTTTCCAATTTTGAATAATCACAAAGATTATTCTGATCCTACATTCTTGCGAAAACGAATTAGCAGTAAAAATGCTCTTATCAATAAGTGGCTAGGAAAGATTGTTGACAAAGTAAATGAAGAGCTGGAAAAAGAAGATTCTGACATTCCAAGGCTTGATGATATTTCTTTTCACGTAGCACGTCATAGCTTTGCCCAGTATGCCGTTGAACAGGGATTAAGTATGTATGAGTTAATGCAAACACTTAGGCACTCTAAGATCGAAACTACGCAAAAATACTTGAAAGGATTAGATGAGCAATTGGCGGATAAAGCAATGAAAAAGGTGTTCTGAAAATGACTAAAGAGAAATATACTTTCAAAGACTGGAAGACTGGAAAAATTGATAAAGATTTTGAGGAAGGTAGAATTCCAGGTATTAAAACAAAAGGATTGGGACGTTTAGTTGATAAGGTCAACAAAAAAGGACTGATATATGAAGAAGAGTATCAAAAAATTAAGGATGCACAAAAGGATGCATTTTTTAAAGCTGTGAGGATTACAGTAGATGCATTAATAGAGAATTTTAAAAAAACATTAATTGACTCTCCCGATCCTGAAAAGTTACTTAGCCTTCAAACCGAATTACTTGAAGAGTATCTAGAAAGTGCTCCAAAACATTACTATAAAAAGGTTTTAAAAGGTGAATGGGACTCTAGCGGAATTGACTATAAAATCTACGATTTAATCGTCAATTTACCCGATGAGCCAGTGGTAATTCACATTGCGAATCCTTCTGAAGTTCCTGATGAAAATATAGAGCAAAGGGCGCAACAGTTTTCAGTTGATCTAATTACAGAAATAATAGAACCAATATTGCCCAACGCTGAAAAACCAGAGAACATTAGGGCATTTAATTTAAATGAGTATGTTAACAATGATTTCTACCACATTGCAGTTTATGTTCGTTTTTTAAAGAGAGTAAAAGATCTAAATCCATTGATAAATGACAAAAAAAAGGATGAGACTTTGGAGCCAAATGAATCTTATCCAAACCCAAAAGAAGTTGCGAAAAAGTTCAAGAAACAGTCAAAGAATACAAAAACTCCTTATACAATTAAGGAATATACTTTTGTGATGAAACATGCTAGAGACCATAGAAATGAAAAGACTATTACCGATTTGATCTCAAGAATAAAAAATGATCCTGAATGTCCTGAGAAGTTAAAACCTAAAGATAAAGCTAGTAGATCTATTCGGAATTGGATCCAATTTTATGATGATGCTGCTGATATTTTGCGCAACTATAACGCTCCTAAAGATGAATGAAGCTATATTGAAGCTATTGTAGGTATTGCTGAAGCTAGCCCCTCCTTCTTAATGTGTAGTGAAATGAAAAAAGAACTAAATCATTTTCACTATGCAAGCTTATATCCCTACCAAAGAAGATCTGGAAGAAATTATTTCCAGAAAAGTTAAAGAGACGGTAAACGACGTTCTTCCCGGTGCTATACGGAAAGCGACCCGGAAAGAATGGTTAACTACGGATGAAGTAATGGAAATGCTTCAATGCTCCCGTAGGCACGTCCAGTATCTAAGGGATAGTAAGCAACTCCCATACTCGCAAAATGGCCGGACAATACGGTATCACATCGAAGATGTGGAAGCCTTTTTAAACCGCCATAAAGTAGAATAACATCAACTAATGGGAGAACTATACGATTTTCGGGCCATGCTGGAGAGCACCCCGACCACACGGAGAAAGCCCGGGGAGGAAAGATCCTTCCCGGGATTCTCTTACCCCTTTCTCTGTGTGGATAAACTCATAGGATGATCTCTATTACTGGCACTTGCTGTGAAAAAGGCTCTTGTTGGCGTACCGGGGGATCTATCCTTGTCCCCCCGGTACGCCTAAGAAGCAATAAGTGGGAATAAAAAAAGGCGGACAGAGTGTTCGAAGCACCCTGTGCGCCTATTCGTTTAACTATCAAGTCAAACAGTAAAATGAGAAATGAAAACTACAAACAACGCAAACAGTACGCAAATTGGTTATCAACCGAAAAATGGGACTATTTCTTCACCGGAACATTCCGGTTCGAAGATATCTCTGCTAACGGCGCACGCCGGGCCGCTCAACGATTTTTTCGCGGTTTCACGACCAAAGAACTTATTGTTCTTTTCATTGAATCGGGAAAACTCTATGGCAAAGTCCATTTGCACGGCCTGTTACGTTTCCGTTTTGATCAACGGCCAACAGCTCAAACTATTTGGAAGCGATGGTTCGACAAATATGGCCGTGCCCGAGTGGAAACGATTGAATCCCGGGAAGCGGTCTCCAACTACTGCTGTAAGTACGTAACCAAACAGATGAAAGACGAAACCTTCATAGTGATATGATAACGGAAAACGATCGGTTGGCTCTGGATTATCGTAACCTGGGATTATGAAAAGGAAACGTCCTACCAGTTACGGCAGTATTGAGAATAACAGATGTTCAAAATGTAGAATTGCATTCGACAATAATGTCAGAATTACCGTGTGTATATCAAATGAAGCCGGCAATGAGCATTATGACTACCACAAAGAATGCATCAATAGTATGTTAAATCGAAACGAATCAAAAGATTAACTCTTAAAAAGCCTTTTAAAGGCTAGAAAAGGATATGAGGACCCAAAAGCCGTGCCGTTTCCAATCCCGGAAACCCAAAATATTTGGGTACAATTACCCGGCTGAAATGGGTTCTCAGTCTTTTTGACCGAGAAAAATAAAAATAATGTTAAAAACTTAATGCTATGGATGAAGAAAGAGAACAGCAAAACACGGAGAAAGAGAAGGAATTAACGTGCCCAGAATGTGAAAAAGCGTTTCAGGACATGAGAGGATTAACTTCCCATGCAAGACATATGCATGAATTGAACAAAAATGAAATTATGGAAATGTTTAATGAAAAAGAAGATAGTACAGCATGGAAAATTGTTGGTGGAATTGGTGCGGTAATTTTAGCAATAATTACGGCCGGAAAGTTTCGATAAGTTAGTATTGTTTAAAAATCTCTTCTAAAAACTGTTCTTACCCAATTCGTATCAATAACTACTTTATTTCGTATTTCATTTGAATACTGCTAAATGATGCCTTAATTAAAAGCTAAATAAATATATCATATATAATTACCTTAATACTTATTTTTTTGTATCTCTACTTTTTGATGATTAGACTAAGGACTAAATGAGTAAACTAGATAAACTTAAAATACAGGGATTCAAATCAATAAGAGAGGCTGAAATTTCTCTTACCGATATTAATGTTTTAATTGGCCCAAATGCTATTGGAAAGTCTAACTTTATTAGTCTATTTAATTTATTCAATAGTCTTATTAAGGAAGAACTCCAAAACTATGTAGCTAAGTCAGGCGGTGCAGATTCTTTGCTTCATTATGGAAGTAAAGAAACTTCCAAGATGGAATTTGAATTATTCTTTGGCCAAAATTCTTACAGAATAGTACTTGAACCTACTCACGATGATAAACTTTTGATTTCAAAAGAATATTGTCGATTTCATAAGAAAGGGTATGACACCCCATATACAGAAAAAATTGGTTCCTCAAATTTTGAATCAAATCTTAATAAAAAAGTACGCAAGAATCTAAGACGTAGAGTGCCTTATTATGTACAAGATGCTTTAAAAAATTGGAAGGTTTATCATTTTCATGATACTAGTGATGACGCTGGGGTTAAGAAAACTTGCAAAATAGATGATAATATTTCTCTAAAAAAAGATGCCTCTAATTTAGCCGCATTTTTATACAGATTAAAAGAAACAGCGCCTGAGAATTATTCTTTAATTGAAAGAACTGTAAAACGTATTATTCCTTTTTTTGGTAGGTTTGAGCTCCATCCATCACGTTTAAATGAAGATACCATAAAACTGGAATGGAGAGAGCAAGGGAATGATAAATATTTCAATGCCAATGATTTATCTGATGGTACTATTAGATTTATAAGTTTGGCAACGTTATTGCTTCAACCTTCTTTACCTTCAACAATAATTATTGACGAGCCAGAACTTGGACTGCATCCTAAAGCTATCTCTATTTTAGGATCACTGTTTCGCAAAGCTAGTCATAGAACTCAACTCATCATTTCCACCCAATCAGTCAATTTGGTAAATGAGTTTGATCCCTCTGATATTATGGTTTTAGATCGACAAGATGCTCAAACAAAATTTGAACATCTTGATCTTGAATCTCTAAATAATTGGCTTGAAGATTATAGCATTGGTGAAATTTGGGAAAAGAACCTAATAGGAGGAAGACCTCAATGATTAGGGTTCACATCTTAGTAGAGGGAGATACTGAAGAAAGTTTTGTTAACCGTATTTTGGCTCCTCACTTTGCCAGAACTAATATTGTTACAACAGTCAATAGAGTTACTACTAAAACAGATTATCGAAGTGGTAGGGTTTATAGAGGTGGACTCTCAACTTTTGGAAAAGTTGAAAATGAATTAACAAAATTACTAAATGAGGATGATAGTAGATATGTAACAACAATGTTTGACCTTTATGCGATACCTAATGACTTTCCTCACTATTCTATTGCCATGAATGAACAAAATGGATCAGCAAAAGCTATTACAATTGAACGGGGATTAATATCACACTTCGATAATCGAAGATTTATTCCATATATACAAACGCATGAATTCGAATCCCTTCTTTTTAGCGATGTTAATAGAATTGACGACTGTCTAAATATTTTACATGAGGTATCTAATAGCAATCTACAACAAGTCAGAGATGAATTTAATACACCAGAAGATATAAACGATAATCCTGACACTGCTCCATCAAAAAGGATTAAAAATATGTATGAAGGCTACGATAAAGTAACAGATGGGGTAATGATTGCTGAAGATATAGGTATTGAAGGCATGAGAAACGAATGTCAACATTTTAATGATTGGGTTACAGAGATAGAAAATTTAAAACCAATTAGCTGATTAAACTTGTGTAAAATATGGTGATCTTTCGTACTTCAATCAGATTTTCTTATAGTAGGCTCAAAAACTCCTTATTCTCTACTTTTGACTGGGTAAATTATGTTGAGGGGCACTGTAATCAAATTAAATACTTGATAAAATTTGATTAGATTCCGATCTATAAAACCAACTTTTTAGACTTGTATAAATTGTTTGTAAATAAAATTATATCAAGTGGGTAAAGTTCACACATACAATTTTACTTTCGAATGGCACTTAAAGGTTATATGGGGATTATTTCGGGGAAATAACAATTTAAATCGTAAACAGAAACGATTAATTAAATTAATTAAAGGAAGATTAAGTTTTTTTCTACCCTTTTTAGCTACCCTTTTTATCCCATTAATTAGCTGGGGTCTAAATAAAAATACAATTTGGGGTTTATTAGGTATAGTTAGTTGCCTTTTCTTTTGTGCAGTATCCTATATTATCTTTTTTAAGAACAAGATCAGTAAGAAAGGGGAAAGTAATCTAAAGTTTTTCGATGAGGTAAACTTTAAATCACCTGGAGATGAAATAGCTATAAAAGATACTGTTAAAGGAATTTTGAATTCCGAAAAAGCTCAACCACAATTCGTACATGTTGCCCCAATACCAGATGAGTTTAAAAAGGGTAAAATTAATTTAGCAACTAATGGTTATTGTCAAATTATTGGAAAGCCAGGTGAGGGGAAAAGCTTGCTTGCATATCATTTAGCCTATCGATTCAGACCAATGACTTTTCCTCCTAATTTAATAAATAGAGCCAATAGAGTTGTATTTCAGCTTACAACCAAATTTTTTCAAGAAAGTCTTGATGAAGATAGAGAGGAAAGGTTAATAGAGGAAGTATTATTTGAACTGGATAAACTTCCAGGGAATATTAAGATTATCATAGTTGATGATGCTCATACAATTGAATCTAAAAGCTTAAAAAGTGAATTAATAAAAGAAGCAGAAAGTAATAATATTTATTTGATTTGGATCGAAACGGTTTTATATCAAGAATACATGAAACCCAGCCAATCTTTTATAAATATCCGATTTAAAAAATTTGTAGATAAATTAGTCGAAGGGTTTTATAACACAAATGACCCTCAAGTAAATAGGTTGCTTGAGGGTAATATCGGAGGTATTGATGAAGCCAAAAGAAGCGTTGGTTCAGAAAGACGTTTCCCAACTACAAATGTTAATGATGTATGGCATTTTAATTTTATCGCCACAAAAGGTGATGAAAGGTTAAAAAGAGAGATAACTAAACTGAATGATGCCCATCAGATAGTTTTATTTCATATAGCTGCAGTAAATATCATTAGAGGTGATGTAGAAGTTCACATTGACGAGCTAACTGCTAAATTTTCGAGTAATCAATGGATTAAAACCTACCTCCCTACTATAAATGATATAGTGAATGCCATACATTATTTACAGAGCAATAAGGAAGAAGGGATAGAAATAAGATCATCTTTTATAAAGGAATATAATGAAGGAGTAAAGACACTGCACTTTAGATTTTCCGTTAAAATTATTAAAGAGATTTTTGATAATAACACTGAGGTATTTTACAGAAAGTTAATATCCTCCTTTAGTATATGGTTAGAAGATGGAGAGTATGAGTTAAATCAGTTTATATCAGTATTCCATGAATGCTTAAATGATGAAATGTTAAAGTCTTTGCTAAAAGAGAATATTTCTTGGTATCAAGATTTTATTAAAAATCCACATATAGAAAAGATCAATAGATGGGAATATTGCTTAAGGGATTATACGAGAATATTTGGAAATCTTGATTTTTTACAGGCTAATAATTTGGAGCAAATTGTAAATGTAATAAGCGATACCGATCCTAGTCAATTTCAAGTTCTTGGAGAAGGATTAAGGAAATTAAATCAGAATATTGAAGACTTCTACAAATTTTTCAAAGCAGATAACTGGAGAAGGTTAGCTAAACAAATAGAATTTGTTTCAATAGAATACTTCGACAAACTCGGTGATTTACTAAGGTTAATTGGGCGAAGTAATCAAATTAATCTTTTAAAAAACGTAGATTGGTCGATAGTTGAAAAAGAAATAAACAAAACCGAGATACAAAATTTTGATAAATTATTTCAACTAATGCGGAACCTTCCAAATGAGTACCAAAAAAGAGTTATTTCTTCTTTAAACTTAAATCGTTTGGTTGATGAAATTAAAAAAGCTAAACCTAGACAATTAGGAAAAGTAGCTTATCTGTTTAGTTTTTTAGATCTGCCTAGCCAAAGTGACATTATTCAGGATATAGATTGGAGTTTGATTGGCAAAAAAATGAGTTCCATCAAGCTCCAAAATGTTGATCAACTATCAATGATATTAAAGTATCTAGGACCCAAAGAACAAGAATTAATACTTGAAGAGATCAACTGGGCTAGTTTGGCAGAGGACATTCAAAAGATGGATATCCGTAATGTGAGTAAACTTTCTGCAATTATTGGAAAATTAAATCCAAAGAGTAAAAGTAAATTATTTAGTCATATAAGGTGGAAAAAATTTACTGCTGATATAGAACACATAGAGATTAACCGGCTTCATAGAGTAACGCACTTTTTGAATTTGCTGGATGAAGAATCTAAAGACAAGATCTTCAAAAATATTGACCTGTCTAGATTAATTGACCAATTCAACAGCTCTAAAATATATAATTTAGAAAAATTTTCATCCTTTTTAGCTTCTCTAAATGATGAATATAGGAATGAGTTCATTAACAGTCTGGACTGGGATTATGTAGTTTCCATATTAAATAATGTTAATGCGAAATACTTAAGCTCCCTAGCTACATTCATTCGTGTTCTAGGTAAAGATAGACGTCAATATATCTTTAAAAATTTGGAATGGGATAATATTATTAATGAGCTTAATGATATTAATATCCGGTATTTTAATGGTTTTTATAACTTTGTAAGATTACTAGATGAAGAACATAAGAATTTTATTTTTTCGAAATTAGATAAGAAAAAAATAGCAAATAAGATTAACAATTGCTCCATTAAACAATTTAATCTGATCAGCCTATATTTTGTTCTACTTAATAAGGAACAAAAGTATAGCCTTTTTGAAACTCTAGATTGGGATCATATAGCGGCTGAGTTTCAAAAAGTTGATGAAAGAACTCTCAATCAGGCAGCTAAATTACTTTCTGATTTAGAAGAATATAATGTTGAATTATTGGCCAGACTAGATCTTAAAAATATTGCAAAAAATCTAAAGCCATCCTATATGGCTACAAATGGATTAGTTTATTTAATTAGATTATTCCCCAAAGAATATTCAGAATCTTTTGCTAAAGAAATTAATTGGTATGATTGGCTGAAATTTGTGAAGAGTTCGCCTCATAGAGAGTTAAACCAGGTAGGAGTTATGTTACTTTATTCTCAAGAAGATAGAAGACAGATTAATGATTGGATTCAAAATCGGAAACAAGAGTTGATTCGTAATTGTAAAAAAGTTTACCATAGTGATGGTATTGAAATAAGTAGGTTTTTAAAGGGGGTGTCTTGTTTAAATGAAGATTTATCTAGAGAGTTTGCACGGATCATTATAAAAGATTCATTGTCTTGTGATTCTTCCTTCAAATTTAGTAGGAATTTATATAGCCTTATAAAGTCTTTTCATGATTTAGATCATGAAATATTGGAACTTTATTTAACACAAAAATTTGAAGATGGTATACCAATTGGTGAAAAGCTAATTGATAATATGAAAAAAGATGAGTGGGGAAGAGAGACGGAGAATGAAGAACTTATTAAAAACATTCTCAAATTGATTAATAGCACTAATCCAGATCTTATTAAAAGCCAATTAACCGAGAAAGAAATTCATGAATTCAATTTATAGAATGAGGTAGTTATAGTTTATAATTAATTGTTGTACTAATGTTGTACCATATATTAATAAAAAACCCCTAAGATGATGTTACAAAACAACTTAGGGGTTTTATTAAGTACCCGAGGCCGGACTCGAACCGGCACTGGTATTTAGATACCAATTGGATTTTAAGTCCAACGCGTCTACCAATTCCGCCACTCGGGCATCAGTCAATATGTTAAGGACACAATAAATATAACGAAATGTTACTTCCGTTGTAAGCAACCTGCTCAAAATCAGACGCTAAATATAATAGTTTCATATCAACATCTACAACATTCTTTTTAGAGAAATAAGGTTCTCTTTTAGAGCCTGAGTCTGTCGGGCTGCCGGAATCGGACAAAATATTTTGTCAAACTTTCCTTATTTTCACTGAACTACTTTTATATATAGGAGACGCTGAAGCATCAGCGATAGGTAAATAAAAAATATCAGCCAAACGGTAATGCTAACTGAAGGATCTAAAGAATACCATGGGTAAGAATCTTAAAGAACGTCTTAAAAGAGAACTTTCCGAGCTAAAAGAAGAAGGCCTGTATAAAGAGGAGCGCGTTATTACGACACCCCAGGGAGCGGTAATCAATACGGAAGGAGGGGAGGAGGTGATTAATTTCTGCTCCAATAACTATTTGGGCTTGTCTTCCCATCCCCGGGTGCTAAAAGCCGCCAAAAAGACCGTCGATGAATATGGGTACGGCATGTCCTCGGTGCGATTTATTTGTGGCACCCAGACCATCCACAAGAAGCTGGAAGCCAAACTGGCCGATTTTCTGCATACCGACGATGCCATCCTGTATGCCGCCTGTTTCGACGCCAATGGCGGTATTTTCGAGCCGTTACTGGGACCTGGAGATGCGATTATATCGGATCGTCTGAACCATGCGTCAATCATCGACGGAGTGCGTCTCTGCAAGGCTGATCGCTACGTATATGCCCATAACGATATGGAGTCGCTGGAAGATAAACTGCAGGAAGCCTCGGATGCCGAAGTGAAGATCATTGCCACAGACGGCGTGTTTTCGATGGATGGGACGATTGCCCAGCTGGATAAAATTTGCGACCTGGCTGACGAATACGATGCGCTGGTCATGTCGGATGAGTGCCATGCTACGGGATTTATAGGTGAAACGGGGCGCGGTGTGCCGGAATATCGTGACGTATTGGGACGAGTGGATATTATTACCGGTACGCTTGGAAAGGCATTGGGCGGCGCTTCCGGTGGATTTACAGCAGCGCGACAAGAAATTGTGGATATGCTTCGTCAGAAATCCCGGCCCTATCTTTTTTCCAATACGCTGGCTCCGTCTATAACCGGGGCGTCTATTGAGGTGCTGGATTTGCTGAATGAAACTACCGAGCTCCGAGACAAACTGGAAAACAATACCACTTATTTCCGGGAGGGCATGAAGGAAGCCGGTTTTGATATCAAGGAGGGTTCGCATCCTATTGTGCCTATTATGCTGTATGATGCCAGGAAAGCGCAGAAATATGCCGAGCGCCTGTTGGAGAAGGGCATTTATGTGATCGGCTTCTACTACCCCGTGGTACCTAAAGGGGAGGCGCGTATTCGGGTACAGCTTTCAGCGGTCCATGAGAAGGAACATCTGGATCAAGCGATTGAAGCCTTTACCGAAGTCAAAAGAGAACTCGCATAACCTTTATTTATGACAAAGATTTTAATTACGGGTGCCTGCGGTCAGCTAGGAAGTGAGCTGACGGGGAAGTTACGATCTGTTTACGGAAAAGATAATGTGATTGCCACGGATATTCGTCCCCCGGAGGGCGAAGTGGGGGAGGGACCCTTTGAAGAGCTGGATGTGCTTGACCGGGAACGTACCGAAGAAATCATCGATCAGTATAAAATCGAGCACGTTTACCATTTGGCGGCACTGCTTTCCGCCAAGGCCGAACAGGATATAGAGTTCGGCTGGAAGCTGAATATGGGGGGACTGCTGAATATTCTTAAGGTGGCCAGGGAAAAGTCACTCGGACGAATTTTCTGGCCCAGCTCTATCGCGGTTTTCGGTCCCGATGCGCCCAAACAGCAGACCCCGCAGAATACGGCACTCAATCCAACTACGGTTTACGGCATCAGCAAAGTAGCCGGGGAGCAGTGGTGCGCCTATTTTTACCGGCGCTTCGGAGTGGATGTCCGAAGCCTGCGCTATCCGGGACTGATTGGTTACAAATCCATGCCTGGGGGTGGAACGACCGACTATGCGGTGGATATTCATCATAAAGCACTAAAACGACAGTCTTATGACTGTTTCTTAGCCAGAGATACCGCTCTGCCTATGATGTATATGGCAGATGCGGTTAATGCCACCGTCCAGTTAATGCAGGCCGATGGAAAAGATATTGAAGTCCGCAGAAGTTATAACCTTTCCGGGGTTAGCTTTACGCCGGCAGAAATAGCCGAAGTCATAAAGCAGCACGTTCCTGACTTTGAAGTTAATTATGACCCCGACTATCGCCAGGATATTGCGGATTCCTGGCCCGATTCCATTGACGATGCTCCCGCACGCGAACAATGGGGATGGCAGCATCAGTACGATCTGGAGGCCATAGTGGAAGATATGCTGGATAATTTATCTGAACGAGTGGAAGTATTATGATTTGTTAATGTTAAGAACAAAACGGAGTTCTCTTTGGTAAGACCAATTAAGTATTTACTTTTTTTTACCTATATTCGATATTGCCCTAAATTAGCATAATGCATCATATTACTTCCTATAAATAAATGAATAATCTATGAAGTCTACTGTTGATCGAAGAGATAAAATTATACAAAAAATTCAGAGCGAAGGATCCGTTCGTGTTGATGAGCTGAGTGAAGAGTTCGACGTTTCCACGGTGACTATTCGCAATGATCTGGATTTTTTTGAAGAAAAGGGATTGATTCATCGTACTTACGGTGGTGCCCTTCTACGTAATAATGTTTATAACGACCCTTCTCTGGAAGAAAAACAGAAAATAAATGTAGAGGAAAAAAAGAGAATCGGAGAATATGCAGCGGGATTGGTTAGCGATGGAGACTCTATTATCCTGGATTCGGGAACCACCACGCGCGAAATTGCCCTCCGTTTGAAGGAGAAAAAAGACCTGACGCTCATGACCAATGCCATTAATATTGCTGTTGAGCTGGCAGGAGTTTCCGGGATGCGATTAATGCTTACCGGTGGCGTGCTGCGGGATAAATCGTATTCGCTGGTAGGACCGGAAGCGGAGCGGATGATGGAGAATTACTACTTCGATAAGCTCTTTTTAGGAGTGGATGGAATGAATTTTGACCATGGATTGACAACGCCAAATCCGCAGGAGGCACAACTTAATAGGATGATGGTTGAACGGTCGAATACGGTTATTTTGGTATCTGATTCGTCAAAATTCGGACGGCATAGTTTCTCTTATATTTGTGGCCTGGAGCCCATCGAAACCGTTATCACCGATACGAAAATATCGTCGGAGTTTGAGGAAGGATTTAAAGAGAGAGATATTGAAGTGGTGAAAGTGTAGGTACAACCTCCTTTAATTAGGAGGATATTATTCCAATTGGTACCATTTTTCAGCATTCAGCCGATATATTTTCTCGAGAATGGCTTCCGGCAGCGCTAGCCCCTGGAAGGATTTTCTGACCTGTTCGGACTCCATGGGGCGGTCGGTGGTTAAAAACTCCCAGTGCGCAGTCCATCGCCGTTCGAGCTCCTCGTTAATAGTCTTTGCAGGCTGACCGGGATCATTAATAATGTCCGTTCCATAGATGATGCGATCTTGGTATTTCTCAAAGAAGTCTATTACACTTTGGCGATTTTCTGCCGCGTGATAGTAGAGGTGCGTAATACGCTCGGCCAGGTCTACCGCCAAATTAGGATAGCGTTCCAGCCGTTGTTCCACCTTATCCAGGTTCCATTCCAGGCTGGCCAGGTGGAGTCCCACAAACCGAAGATTGGGATGCCGGTCTAAAACGGCATCGCGGGCTTCAATATGGTCCCTGTAACCGGGGTATTCATCGTGTTTGTACATATGGTATTCCGGGTGTGCTGAGAAATACTCCCGGTCGCTTTTAACGGTCATTTCTTCCACCGGCAGCCAGCAGTTTTTGGGTTCGCCCTGGTGACCCAACACCGGAATCTGCTCTTCCTCAAGAAAGCTAAACACCGGCTCGAGCTCCGGATCATCCGGCATTAAGAAAGAACCGTCCGTGCGCCGGATGGACATCCCGATATTCTTCCAGAACTTGACGCCAATGGCCCCTTCCGCCCGGTCGTTTTTAATTTTTGTTATCGCTGATTTGGCCCAGCCGTCCGAAAAAATATGTTCTGATGATACGGTGGTGGCATAATGGAGAGGAATATCAGACTCTGCGCTGTGTGATTGGGCCAGCTGCCGCTGCTTTTCAATAGAGGGGAAGTCCGGCACTTCCGTATTGATGCTTACCAGCGAGAAGTTAAACCGCCGGGCCATCTCGAGTAGATTGGGTCGGTCGGCATTGTAGTGCACGTGGGCGTCAATTTTGGGAAAGGAATCGATAGCAGGCATAAGATTATGCTTGATTTATCATTGTAATTTTTTCTTCCAGCAGCGCCTGCACATGATCGATGGCCCCCGGAAATACTTTGCGCAGGTCAATTTCCTCTGACTGGGGCAGCTGCTCCCGAAGGGTATTCATAAAGCCGTTCTTGATTTCCGTCGCCAGGTTTATTTTTCGGATGCCGTTGCGGATCGCCGCCTGGATTTGGTCGTCCGGAATGCCTGAGCCTCCGTGAAGCACCAGGGCCGCCGGGGTGGCTTCGTGTATCCTGCCTAACAGCTCAATATCAAGGTCAGGGTCCATATCATAAAAACCGTGGGCCGATCCTATGGCCACAGCCAGAGCGTCCACGCCGGTATCCTCGACAAACGAGCGGGCTTGCCCGGGCTGGGTAAAGGCCACTTCTTCTTTCGACTGGCCAAGTTTGGCAATATAACCGAGCTCCGCTTCGACGTTGGCTCCGTAGGGGGCGGCCATCTCGACGACCTTCCGGGTAATGTCGCGGTTTATCTCGATGGGCTTTTCACTGGCATCAATCATGACCGAGTCGTAGCCGGCATCGAGGGCTCGCCGGATGAGCTCGGTATCCTGGGCATGGTCCAGATGCAGCCAGGCTTCTACCCCGTACTGGCGGATTGCCGCCCGCGCCAGCTGGGCCGTCACTTCCAGCCCCAGGTAGTCAATGGTGCTCTTGGTGGACTGTAAAATGATGGGAATGTCTTGGGCAGCAGCTGCCTTAAGAGTGGCAGAAAGGGTTTCAAAGTTGTAGAAATTTACAGCTAAAAGCGCCTTGTTCTGCTGGTCTAATTCAGCAAATTTATCCTGTAAAGTCATCGACATCGGTAATTGAAAATTGGTTTACGGCAATGTTTTGTACGGTTTCAAAACTTTTGATGGCCTTCGTGCCACCGGCAGACGTGGTGGAAACGGCCCCGGTGATATGGCCAAACCGGATGCAATCCTGGATGTCATCCCCTTGCAGGTACCGGTGAATAAGGCCTGCATTGAAGCTGTCGCCGGCCCCGACCGCATCTACCGGCTGTTTATTATGGTAGCCCGGTATGGACTGTATCTCATCAGCAGTAAAGTAAAGAGCCCCGCTGGTCCCTTGTTTAATAATGATGGTGCCATCAGTAAGATGAGGTTGTAGTTTGGTGATGCCTTCTTCGATCGTTGGGCTCCCCGAAAGTGCCAGGAATTCATCTTCATTGGGCAGAAAGAAATCCACCTTGGAAAGGAGGGCGGGGATATCCAGATCCCATCGTTCGTCGGGGTCCCACTGGGTGTCCAGAGAAATGGTCATCCCTTGCTTCTTCGCTTTATTTACTATTGCCAACAGGTTTTCTTGAATGACCGGCTGCATGAAGATGGAGGAAATATGCAGGTGTCGTATGTTGGTAAATAGATTTTCGGGAAAGTTATCCGGACCAAAGTGCTCCATCGCCCCGGGATAGGTAACCATAGCCCGATCGTTGTTGTGTCGGATGATGGCGGTCAGCCCGGTCTTATGCTGGGGAGATGTAGTGACATGGGAGGTATCCACCCCGAATTCCCGGAGTTGTTCGGTGATCATGTGGCCGAAATCATCCTTGCCAACCATGCCACAAAAAGCAGTGGGGGTGCCCAGCCTGGCCAGATTTGCGGCAAAAATAGCCGAGGAGCTGCCCATGGTAAGGTTAAAGTCGGATGCAATTTTTTCCTTACCCAATTCCGGAAAGGAGGCGACATTATCCAGTATTAAATCCATATTGAGCTCCCCGATCACCAAAACTTTAGGGTTAAATACTTTCTTATCAGCCATGAAAGGATATCGTTTCGATTTCTATATTTTCTGTTAGTTCTGTGATCACTAATTCAGGATACTTTTGGAGTAGCACAGGAGATAATTAACCAAGGGATTGGCAAAAACCAATAAAAACATCACAAATTCGGTGTTTTTGGGGCTTTATTATAGATCGTAACGCCTTCTACAACGCGGGAAATAGTACCATTCGGCGAAGGGTTATCCGGATTATATCCAAAAGCCAGGGATTTATAAAAGCCGATAATCTGGGCGGGAATGGTACAGGCGATAGCCCAGAGATGATCTTTCAGCTTTGTTTCTTCATTCAGAGTTATCGAATAACTCGCTTTTACAGTATCATAAGGACTTTCAGAAACGGCAAGAGTCGTTAGTCCGATATCGTGATCCTGAATCTGAGTGACCAGATCTCTTTCATACTGATGGACATCCTCTTTATTGGAAAGGAGGTATACTAATAGTGTTTGATTATCAATAATGGCCTTGGGGCCGTGTCGAAAACCTAGAAAGGAATCATATTTCCCGATGACTTTCCCGTTGGTAAGTTCCTGTACTTTAAGGTGCGATTCCCGGGCAATGCCCCATTTATTACCGCTGCCCAAAAAAACGATTTTACTGAAATCAGCTTGAGAAACCTCGTAAAGGGTGTCACTGAAGTCGTTAATAAGTTGTTGACCGTAATCACAAAGTGTTTTGATCTGCTGGTTTAGCTCTTCCTCTTTTTTAGGTTCAGTTACAATTTGAGGGATAAGAACGGCGGCCAGGGACATACTGGTAAAACTGTTGGTCATAGCCAGGCTTTGATCTTCTGCCTCGGGAGGAATGAAGAAAACATAGGTGTTTTCATGATCTTTGAGCTGGCCTAATTTACCTTTTGGGTTACAGGTTATGATAAGATGGAGTACATTGTCACAGTGTTCATTTGCAAGATGAATAGTGGCGGTACTCTCCGGACTATTGCCCGACCGGGCAAAGGAGATAAGTAATAAGGATTTGGCGGAATTAATATGCTCATCAAAATGAGTTACCAGGTCCGTAGTTGGAATAGCCCGGGCTGTCTGGGCGCAGGCTTTATTCCAGGAAGAAATCCCAGTATCTCCAATAAAAGCGGAAGAACCTGCACCGGTTAAAACGATTTGTACATGCTCATTAGCGAGGACTTCGCTTAAAAAGGTAGTAAGGTTTTCTTTTTCCTTACGGATTTTTCTCCACGTTTTAGCCCATGTATCAGGTTGAGCGGTAATTTCTCGGCCCGTGTTTTTACCGTTTCCGTTACTTTCTAACAACATAAAATTTCTTTTAGACTAATAACTCAAAATGTGGTTAGCCACTATGCTAACTCTCAGAAAAAATACATAACAATTGAAGGTATCTTAAATTATAAAAAAACAAAATGAAAGTATATATGTTTATTAAATCTTTTTATGTGAAAAATTAAGCATCTGCTATGTTTTCGGTTTCTTCTTCGATCCCAAGCAGAAATGAAGCAATAACCGCCAGAACCATACCGGCCATAATGATGATATGAGGTATAACAGCATAGAGCATCAGTGAAAGAATTATAGTGATGACAGGAGCCAGGGAATTAGTTATTGGAGAAACAACGATCGCTTTTCCGTATCTAAAAGCATATACAAGGGATAAAGCACCAATCGCATTAAGCAGCTGTATAATAATGGCCGAATAGAATCCTGAGATTCCCCAGTTAATAGGTTGGTTAAAGTCGGTCATCAACAGGGCAAAAGGCATTAGCAGTAAACCGGTAATGGTCATATAGAAAAAGATACTTTCCGCCTGCATGGTTTCGTTTGCAAAACGCAGTATATAGGCCTGAATACCCCATGCGAGGAAGACAAGCAGCGAGAGGAAAATCCACAGGTAACCACTTGTAATCCCGTTTCCGGGTTCCTGGTATGATAAAAGGGGAATGGCTATAAGGGCCAAAACAATTCCCATCCAGCCTTTAAAGCTGGTTTTTTCTTTTAAAAAGAGGGTGGCAAGTATGATAGTAACGACCGGGGAAAGAGAAATAAAGGGAAAAATGAGGTAAGCCGGACCCGAACGCAGCGTTTCAAATAATATAAGTTGTCCCCCGGCTCCTAGTATACCTGCCAGACTTCCATATATGATTGATTTTGTATCATATTGTACTTTCCATTCTACCTGGTACAGGGCAAAGATGCAGGGAGGAATCATGGTGAACGCCCAAACGGCATATCCCAGAGTTGCGGGAAACCCATTTTTTTCAGGTATTTCTATAAATGCGCCCCAAATTCCCCAGAAAAATGTTGTTAATACAGCATACCATAACCAACGTTTATCAGACATAATATTTATCCATATTTATCACACAAAAAGTGACAGATAATTGTTTTAAACTATAATGGCATTTATTTAAGAAACAAAATGAAAGATAATTATCCTATAAAAAAGGAAAGAAAAACTAAAGTATTGTTTTTGGCTTAATAATTAATTAATTATTGGTGTTTTGAAGTGATTTTAAGTATTCATCATATAAACGATTCTACAGATCGTATTGTAAGTTATATGATTGATATGAGTCTTAAGGGATTATTCAAATTTATTCATATCGTATAAGCTTCTATGATTATATCAATATATATTAAAGGGTGGGGGAAGAAGGTTTGAGTATCGGTATGATGGTTTCTATGTAGTTTATTAAACGATAAAGGAGATAAAATTGGAAATAAATTAAGGTGAATGACTATGAGTAACGGCTTTGGACGCAAGGAGTTTTTAAAGCTTATCGGATTAGCGGGTTTTACGGGTACAGGTCTTTTTTCAAATTTTACCGATGATTCTGAACATGGAGTATCGTATAAGAAGAAACAAATCCAGCGATTTAATATGCACGGCTATGCCGCTCCAGCACTGGAAACCGTGCGGATAGGAATTATAGGAGTAGGGAACAGGGGATCAGGTGCAGTCAGACGGCTTGCCCGTATTGAGGGGACCGATATAAAAGCTATTTGTGATCTGGAACAGCAAAGGGTCGAGTCGGCCATAGATTCGATCAAGGACACTTCTCATAATCCTGAAGGTTATTATGGCAGTGAAGAGGAGTGGAAGAAGGTGTGCAATCGGAAAGATATCGACCTTATATATATATGTACTCCTTGGGAGTGGCATACCCCTATGGCTGTATTTGCTATGGAGCACGAAAAACATGCGGCAACTGAAATTCCAGCAGCGCAGACTATTGAGGAGTGTTGGAAACTGGTTGAGACCTCGGAGAAGACCCGACGGCATTGTATGATGCTGGAAAACACCTGTTATGATTTTTTTGAGATGGTCACTTTAAATATGGCTCGCAATGGATTTTTCGGAGAGATTATTCATGGGGAAGGCGCTTATATCCATCAGCTGATCAACCACAATTTTTCTAAGGATAACTATAGTAATATGTGGCGTTTGAACGAAAACAGGGACAGAAATGGGAACTTGTATCCTATGCATGGTTTAGGGCCGATCGCCCAGACAATGAATCTTAATTCCGGAGATCAGATGGATTATATGGTATCAATGTCCAGCAAAGATTTTATGATGCGGGAGAAGGCGAATGAGCTGGCAGAAGAAGATGACTTCTGGGAGCAGTATGCCGACTGGGACTACAGGGGAAATATGAATACCAGTACCATTCGGACTCATAAAGGACGGACAATTATGCTGCAGCACGATGTCACTTCACCCCGTCCCTATACTCGAATACATCTGTTGAGCGGTACCAAAGGAATGGCAAGAAAATGGCCATTGCCGGCAAAGATAGCAACAGATCACAGTGGTTGGATTTCAGAGGAAGAGTTCAACGAGCTGGAAGAGAAATTTACCCCGAAAATCACTAAAAAGGTAGGAGAAATGGCCCGACAGGTAGGTGGCCACGGAGGTATGGATACGTTGATGGACTGGAAGCTGATTGACTGTCTCCGCAATGGTTTGCCCCTGGATATGACCGTTTATGATGCGGCCCTGTGGAGCTCGGTTATCCCGCTAAGTGAACGGTCTGTTGCCAACCGATCTGAAACGCTGGATGTGCCTGATTTCACAGGTGGGGCCTGGAAGAGCAATGAACCGCTGATGGATATCGAACTTCGGCGGGGAGGGACAACACAAATTATTTAATTACCCAACTTTCTGAAGGGCTTAACTTAATCTCTCATTATTTTCTGTAAAGGTAGGAGGGGGGGAACTCTTGGAACTATTTCACATAAAAAAAGCCCGCTCAAAAATGAGCGGGCTTCTATATTTTAATCAATAAATCGATTATTTACTTATAATCAAGACTGCGTACATCAGTTGCACTCAATCCTTTAGGAGTTTCTTCGACGTTGAATTCTACACTTTCACCGTCTTCAAGACCTTGATTATAGTCTAAGTTTTCTACGTTGTTTCGGTGGACGAATACATCTTTGCTTCCGTCCTCAGGTTCGATAAATCCAAATCCTTTTTCTACGTCGAACCATTTAACTTTACCTTGTTGTGCCATTTATACTATGTATTGTTTTGTCACCTACGGTTTAATCCCTTGATTAGAATTTATGTTGTCAAATTCTGGAAAGGAGTTCACACGATAGGTGGGAATTAAATATAACATACCAAGATAATAATCTGTAAACGGAATTTCCATATTTATTTTATATCGTTTTTTGAACAGGTATTGATGTTTATAAAACTTTTTTCCGGAAAAAGGGAATAAAAGAGCATATATATCTGTTATATGCATAGAATTACCGAAACAGGGTAATGTTTTGATTCTTTTCAAAAGTCCGGGATATTACCTTAAGACGGAGTAAATAAACGAACGTAAAAAATCATTTATATATAAGAGGTAAAGTTACTATGGATATTAAAAAACTATTATTTGGTTTGGCTACTTTTGCACTATTAATAAGCTCTGTACCCCAGAAAGTAGCGGCGCAATGGAGTTTAGGCGCTTCTTACGAGATAAGAGATGAAGAACCGGAAAATGGGTTCGGTGTTCGCCTGGAACGAGATATTTTGCAGCGTCTGCCGATTGTAAACCTGGGTTTACGCGGACATTTTAGTTACTTCAATGAAGAAAACTCCCTTTCGCGAGATGGAGTAACCTACTCAAGGGAACTTACAAATTATGATTACGGATTAGCTGCTGTAGGCGGTGTATCGGTTGGGCTTGTGGCTCCATATGTGGGATTGGGATTAGGATCAAGCACGATGGATGTAAATCGTGATGATTTACCAGAAGATTCCCCCTTCGATGAGGATGGAAGCGATAGCGCAATCTATTGGAATGGATTTGTAGGCGCTGAAATTAGTCCTGTTCCTTTATTAACTCCTTTTGTAGAATACCGCCTTGAGCAGGTAAGCAATTATGAAAATTTAGATGAGTCTATTAAAGAAGGAAATGGGCGGCTGATCTTTGGAGTCTCTATTAATTTTTAAATTTAAGATATTTTATCAGGCGGACACCATGTTGTGTCCGCCTTTTTTATTTATGATTGGAATTGAATAAACAGTTATTTTACTTATAAATAAGAAGCCCCGAACGTTATGGCTTCAAACCGAATAGGCTTTTTTTGTTAACAAGGTTCTATGGCTGAAACCAAAGCTACATATAATATTGATCTGGATGCACATACGCTTGCCCCACCCGAGCAGGCGAATCTGGATCAGCTTTTGCAGGTATGTCGAGACCATCTGGAAGAAGTTGATGAACAGATGGTTTCCCGTGCATTTAAGCTGTGTTACCTGTCCCATGAAGGCATCGAACGTGCCTCTGGAGAAGCTTTTTACCTGCATCCGGTAGCTGTGGCAGAAATTGTTGCATCAGAAATTAATATTGATGATGTATCGGTGGTTGCTGCTCTTTTGCACGATACCGTAGAAGATACCGGGGTTACCCTCGATGACATAGAGGAAAAGTTCGGTGAGGTGGTTTCCCATCTCATAGATGGAGTAACCAAAATTTCGGGTGTCTTTAAAAGCCGGGATACCAAGCAGGCAGAAACGTTTATGAAGCTGCTGCTCTCCATGGCGGAGGATATTAGGGTAGTACTCATAAAATTTGCCGACCGGCTTCATAATATGCGGACGATACAGCATCTTCCTCGCGAAAAGCAGATGCAAAAGGCCACTGAAACGATGGAGCTGTATGCACCGCTGGCCCACCGTTTTGGACTGTTTAATATGAAGAGTGAACTTGAGGATCTCTGTTTTAGGGTTATCGATCCCAATTCATATAAATTTATTGCCCGAAAACTGCGGGAGAAGAAAGAGGCACGGGAGAATTTCATCGAGGAGTTTATGGAGCCCATTAAGGAAGAGCTGGAAAAACAGGGGTTTACTTTCGAGATTAAGGGACGTCCCAAACATATATATTCGATTTTTCGGAAGATGCAGCGCCAGCAGAAACCTTTTGAAGAAATTTATGATCTGTTTGCTATCCGAATTATCCTTGAAGATCCCCACAGCAAGGAAGATTGCTGGCGCGTCTATTCAATTATTACCGATTGGTATACTCCAATCCCCAAGCGGTTTCGTGATTTTATCTCTGTACCAAAGGCGAACGGATACCAGTCTTTACATACTACCGTAATAACCAAGCAGGGGCGCAAGGTTGAAGTCCAGATACGTACCCGGCAGATGGATGATATCGCCGAAAAAGGTCTGGCAGCACACTGGAAATACAAAGAAGGGAAAAAAGGTTCTGAAACACTGGACAAATTTGTTCATTGGGTACGCGATGTACTCGATAATCCTCGCCCCGATGCGGCAACTGAATTTGTAAAAGATTTTCAGTTGAACCTATATCAGGATGAAATTTATGTTTTTACCCCACAGGGAGAGCTTCGAACGCTTCCGCAGGGAGCAACGCCCATCGACTTTGCTTTTGATATCCACAGTGAGATTGGAGAGCGGGCTATGGCAGCTAAAATAAATGGCAAGATGGCCCCCTTGAGGCAAAAGCTGGAAATTGGAGACCAGGTCGAGATTATTACGGGGAATAAAATCAATTTAAATCCCGACTGGATTAATGATGTGGTTACTCATAAAGCCAAATCGCGCATACGCCAGTATATTAAACAGCAGGAACGCGAGGTGGCCGATGAGGGACAGGAAATCTGGGAAAAACGAGCCAAGCGTGCGAATGTGGTGATCTCTGACCAAGACCTGATGAAGGTGGCTCATAAACTGAAGTTTGAGTCGACACAGGAGCTTTTCTACGAGATTGGGAAGGGCAACTTTGACGTCAGCAAGCTTTTGAAAGCTGCCAAGCAGTTCACTGGAAAGGGGCGTATCCAAAAGGAGGAAAAAGAACAGAAGAAAACCCCCATAACTGAGGAAGAGATTCAAAAAACCTATATTGATGCGGCCCGCTCTATAGGTGATGAGAAGGCCCTGGTTATCGACGATAATATCTCCAATATCAAGTACAGCTATGCCAATTGCTGTAATCCTATCCCTGGCGACGATGTAATTGGATTTATCAGCCGCACAGGTGATGTCAAAGTACATCGCTCGAACTGTAAAAACATACATCATTTAATCCAAACAGACGGCGAACGGGTCATTGATGTATCCTGGGCCAAGAATATTAGCTCTAAGTTCCTGGGAGCTGTTAAGATCGTTGGTGAAGACCGGGTAGGAATGATTAACGATATTACTGATATTCTTTCTAAATCCATGGAAACGAATATGAAGAGTATTAACGTTAATAGCGACAGCGGTATGTTTGAGGGCATCCTGACGGTCTATGTAGATAATATTGATCATCTTGATCGTGTGATCACTAAATTGCACAAAGTCGAAGGGGTGAAAAGCGTGTTCCGCTATGAATAATCACTTAGGATTGATCAACTATTTTATTCAGAAGTATTTAACCTCTGTTCTTAGCTGATAATTGCTTGAAATCCGTTAAAAAAGGCTATGTTAAGCATAGCAATACAAAATCACTGGCAAAACTTTCAAATCCGTCATAAAAGTAATATTATCAACCACCTCGTGGAAACAGGTATAAAAATAGATTTTTGTGCTTTATTCCAGTACTAATTGTGTGGTTTTTAAATGATGACTTATACCAAAAAAGATATTGTTCGACGCGTGGCAGAGCAGCTCGATGAACCAATGGTTCAGACAGAGCCGTGGGTTGAGGCTGTGTTGGTAGCCCTGCGGGAGACCATGATGGATGCGGATCCTACCTGTCGGATCGAATTGAGGGATTTTGGTGTTTTTGAAGTGAAGAAAACCAAGGCTAAGCCCAGGGCGCGAAATCCTCGAACAAACGAAGAGATTTATGTTCCCGCGCATCGAAAAACGCATTTTAAACCAAGTAAACTTTTAAAACAATTTCTGAAACAGCCTCTTGAAGAAGAGGAAATAGAAGAAATGGAAGGCTGATTGTGGCTAAATATGGCAGACTTATAGGAATCGATGTCGGTACCAAGTGGATTGGGTTGGCACGTACGGATTTGCTTAAAACCGTTGCAAATCCCATAGGGACCTATCACGATTCTGAAGTAATGGAAGCGCTCAAAAAGCTTGTTGAAAATGAACAGGTGGAAAAATTTGTGGTAGGATGGCCGCTCACCCCCGAAGGCGACGAAGGAAAAGCTATTAAGATGGTTCGTAGCTTTCTGAGTCGGCTGGAAGAGCATTTTCCTGATATGGAAGTTGCCAAGATGGATGAACGCTATACCTCTAAGGAAGCTGTACGGGCTATGGTAGAAGCAGGAGTTCCTAAAATGAAGCGCAGGGAGTCGGATCGTATTAACAAGGCGGCCGCTGCTATTATTCTTCAGAAATACATAGAATTCATGAAATCAGAGAATGTCCGTGTTACCGATCGTTACGTATGATGATGAAGTGCTTCGCCAAAAGGCAGAGCCTGTCACAGAAAATTCCGAAGAAATTCAGCAACTTATCGATGATATGTTTGATTCGATGTATAATTCTGACGGGGTCGGGCTTGCAGCACCCCAGGTCGGGAAGCTTAAACGGCTTTTTGTTGTAGATGCCGATCCGATGGCTGAAAAGGAGGATGAGCCCGAGTATGGTCCTATTGCCATGATTAATCCTGAAATAACTTCAGAAAGTGATGAGGAAGTTGATATGGATGAGGGATGCCTCAGTATTCCGGGAGTGAATGCAACGGTTAGCCGGCCTGAAAAGATAACGGTAAGCTATCTTGATCGTGATTTTAACCGAAAAGAACTGAAAATAGGGGGATGGCTTTCTCGTATCGTTCAGCACGAAACCGATCATTTGGATGGAATACTGTTTCTGGATCACCTTTCTTTCTTTAAACGGAAATTACTCAGTTCTAAACTGAAGGAAATTGCATCCGGAGAAAAGGAGATTGATTATCCAACTGTACCAAAGGATAAATAACTAGCGGAGGGTTCCTTTATGCGTATCGTTTTTATGGGTTCACCTGATTTTGCTATTCCAAGCCTCGAAAAACTAAATCAGACGGAACACGAAATCGTATCGGTAGTCAGTAATGTGGATAAGCGCAGAGGGCGGGGTGCTAAGCCATCACCAACTCCGGTAAAGGCAAAGGCATTGGAACTGGGATTACCGGTTATCGGAGTGGAAGAACTGGACGATCCGGCTTTTTATGAGAAACTAAAAGCCTTGGAGGCGGATCTTTATGTGGTAGTGGCCTTCCGAATATTACCTCCTGATATATTAGAGTTGCCCTCCAAAGGATCTATAAATCTGCATGCCTCGCTGTTACCGAAATACAGGGGAGCAGCCCCTATACACTGGGCGGTTATAAATGGAGAAGAAAAAACGGGTTGTACGGTTTTTTTCCTGAATGAAAAGGTCGATACGGGAAAAATTATTAAACAGAAGGCTACTGATATCGGTAGCAAGGAAACGACTGGTGATGTCTACAACCGATTGAAAGAGATGGGAAGCAGTTTGTTGGTTCAGGCAGTAGAAGAAATTGACCACGAAAGTTATGAACTGACCGAACAGGATGATGAGAAAGCCACTCCCGCGCCTAAATTATTCACTGAAGACTGTAAGATTGATTTTGACCGCCCGTCTAAAAAAGTACATGATAATATAAGGGGATTAAGTCCCTTTCCTACGGCATGGGCGACTCTCGACGGACTGAAATTCAATATGTATCGTTCGGAATTGGGTCCTGAGGATGCACTCAGAACCGGTGAGTTAAAGGTTGAAGACGGCCAGCTCATGGTGGGGTGCGCATCCGGCACCGTTATTTTAAAGGAGGTACAGCTGGAAGGGAAGCGGCGAATGAGCGGAAGTGACTTTATCAACGGTTACCATGGAGCTGGTATTTTAAAGTAAAATTTCTCTATGGAAAATTAATGTGATAATAATATTATACCTGTCAGGAAATTTCAGTTAATCAACAGATAAAAGTTAATTTTTTATGGAACAGTTACCTTTGCTCAAAGCTGCTGAGAAAGGAGATTTAAAAGAAGTAGAAAAACTGCTTAAAGCAGGAGCAGATATAAACGGAACTATTAAAAATGGAGCTTCGGCTCTTATTACGGCAGCCCAGCATGATCAGGAAAAAGTCGTTAGATACCTGCTTGAAGAAGGCGCTGACCCTAATTTGAAAACCGTTATGGGGGGAGCTGCGCTGAATAGGGCCGCTGAGAACGGAAATATAGGGATGATCCAATTATTAATTGAGCATGGGGCTGAAATTGGTGATCTGGCACTGATTGCAGCAGCCCGTGAGGGACAATTGGAGGCCGTACGCTACTTACATGAACAGGGGACTAACCTCAATGCCACCCAGCGTTGGGAGCAGACTGCTCTTATGCTTGCCGCACGAGACGGACATCTGGAAGTGGTGAAATATTTGCTTGATAACGGGGCGTCGGTTAAACGAAAAGACAAGAATGGAAATGGTGCCCTCGCCATGGCGCTCGATAATGATAATATGGAGATCGCCCGCCTGTTACGAAAAGCGGGTGCTACGGCAGAGAGTAAAGAGGAAACTGAAGAAGAACCAGAAGAGGACGAAGATTTTATGCAGGATTTTCCTCTTGATGAAATTCCTCCGGAGGATCTTGATCTGGATGAAGAAGAGGATTAAAATTATCATTCAATAATTTACAAAGTAGGGATTTACTGTTATTTTTAGGCGGCTTGATTATCGCCTGTACTGTTTTATAACACTCCATGCTATAAACAAGTATTTTACACTTAAACCGAGCTAAACTAAAAAGAATAAGTTTTATGGCTAAAATAAATGTAGGAATTAACGGATTCGGACGAATCGGCCGATTGGTTACACGATCCATATTGGCATACCACAAAGATGAAATTAATATTGTTGGTATCAACGATCTAACGGATGCGGAAACATTAGCATATCTATTTAAGCGTGACTCCGTTCACGGCACCTTTGAAGGTGAAGTTAATGTAAGTGAAGGAAGTATTACCATCGACGGAATGGAGATCGGTATTACAGCAGAGCGCGATCCGTCTAATCTAAAATGGGACGAACGTGGAGCGGACGTTGTAGTTGAATCTACCGGTTTATTCCGAACATATGATGCTGCTGCAAAACATCTTGAAGCTGGTGCTGAAAAAGTAATTATTTCTGCTCCTGCAAAAGGAGATAAAGAAGTGAAAACGGTAGTTTTAGGGGTCAATGATGAAATTATTGATGACGACACCCAAATCTATTCCAATGCCAGCTGTACTACTAATTGTTTGGCTCCAATGGTCAAAGTACTTAATGACTCCTTTGGTTTGGAGAAAGGATTCATGACGACGACTCATGCGTATACCGGTAGCCAAAATATACTGGACGGTCCGCATGGTGACCTGAGAAGAGGACGTACAGCCGCACATAATTTGGTCCCAACAACAACGGGAGCTGCACAAACCGTAGAACTTGTATTGCCGGAGCTTGAAGGAAAACTCGACGGAAGCGCTATTCGCGTTCCTGTACCCGATGGTTCACTTACGGATTTAACGGCAATTGTCGAGCAAGACGTTACGGTTGAACAGGTTCACGAGGCGTTTAAGAATGCTGCAGAAGGACCAATGAAAGGTGTGTTAGCCTACTCCGAAGAAGAACTGGTATCTACGGATATACTGAGCGATCCGCACTCTTGCATTTATGATTCCGGATTTACTAAGGCGAACGGTAAGTTAGTTAAGATTTTAGCGTGGTACGATAACGAAGCAGGTTATTCTGCACGTACAGCTGATCTGGTTACCAGAATCGTTTAATATAACTTCCAGTACTTTTTGATTTTGAGGCGGTGTATGATTTTCATGCACCGCCTTTTTTATTGGGAAGAACTTTTGAGGTTTGGTTTTTAGATGTATATGTCATCAAATACTGTAGGTCCGCTAGGACTCATGTTGGAGACTATACTCTTATTCTACCTGTTTTTTATTACCCTCTGGTAGTCGTCTGCTAGGGACCTGGGCAAAGTTTAAGATAGCAACTAATACCACCCCACCCACAGTATTTCCAATGGTGACAGCTGATAGTACATGTCCATAATCCAGCCACGATACTGCTCCTTCAAAAACTACGTAGGCCATCTCACAGGAGGCAATAATACAGTGAAACAGATCCGCTGAGGGGATCATAAACATCAATACGTAAACAATTATAAAACGGCCGGTCATATCGCGCGCGGCATGCACCAGCCAGACCATAGAGGCAACAAGCCATCCGGCCATAACTGCTTTCCAGAACAGATCCCACCATGGTAATTCGGCCGCATGCTCTCCAAACCGAAGGGCTGCCATGGCAGAATCGGTATTGAAAATCCCGGTATTGGATAATAGAAAAGCCAGGAGGGCTGCTCCCATAATGTTGGCAAAAAAAACAACGCCCCAGATTCTTAGCAATACCGGTAATTCGGTCAGTCGTGTCAATACAAGGGTGACCGGGGTGAGCGTGTTTTCGGTAAAAAGCTGATAGCGTCCCTATACAATGAGCAGGAATCCCAGCGGGTATAACAAGTTCCCGAGCAGCCCGGAGCCATCCCAGGGGCCTGCCCCCATAAATGTTGAACGCGCAAGAAAAGTGAGCCCCATAGAAAGTCCTGCTGTCAGACCACTTAAAAATAATAGTCGATCTGACCGGCTGAATTCTTCTTCGGCGGTAGCAACAATGCGATAAAAAAAAATCTCATCAGTCGAAAACATGTCCCGAATAGCACGCCCGCCGGTAGGGGCACCGCTTTACGAGGTATCTACTTGATTTTCAGGCTGATTGGGTGACATATATTGTGCGTTTAAACTAAATTATCAGAGCGTCTCGGATTTGACTTGGTATCTTTGGTTTCCAAAAGCTTATTTGGTCTTACACAATGTTGGGTTAAACTCCTTCCTCGTGGGCTATGTTCCTTATGACTTAGCTGACGGTTTGAAAAGAATTGTCAAAAGGGGTAGGCAGTAATAATGCTAAACTTTGGGTATCTTTATATAAGTAAGTATTTTCCTATGAAATAAATTCGGGACGTAGCGCAGTCCGGTAGCGCACCACGTTCGGGACGTGGGGGTCGCTGGTTCAAATCCAGTCGTCCCGACTATCAGTTTATTTTTAACTCTGGCCCTAACTTTTAATGCGAAGGAGAAGCAAGTATCGTAATGATTGATTGGCAAGAAATTCATAAAAAGACGGTAAATGGCAGTCCTGAACCGCCTAAAAGAGTAGAAAAGAGCGAGGCTGAATGGAAAGAGCAATTAACCGAAGAGCAATTCAGGGTTACGCGCAATAAGGGAACAGAAAAGCCTTATTCGGGGGAGTATTGCGAAGCACACCAGCCGGGGCTTTATGCGTGTGTCTGTTGTGGCACCGAGCTTTTTGACTCCTCAGAAAAATTTGAATCGGGTTCGGGCTGGCCCAGCTTTACCGAACCCGTTAAGGATAATGTGGTTCGCTATGAGGAGGACCAAAGCCTGGGAATGAACCGTATTGAAGTGCTGTGTAATGTATGTGATGCACACTTGGGACACGTCTTTCCCGATGGGCCCGAGCCCACCGGACTTCGGTACTGCATCAACTCCGCCTCACTGGAGTTGGTAGAAAAATCGTGACAAGATATTAGTAGTTCTATACTCATGCCTTCGGCACAGGAAAGTATACCGTACAACTCTGCGAAGAAGTAAGCACCGGATGTAAAAATCAGATATGTTATTTATAAATTCACATAGGTGAATTACAAAATGGCATATGTTATTTCAACAAAACATACGGATAAGTTTTTGAGCCGATCCGCTGAACTTACTCCAATCACAGGGATAAGCGAAGTGCCTCTCGTATGTTGTTAAGCCGTCCGACAATTTAATTGAAAGCTAGAGCAATCACTAATACTGCGGAACACTCTCATCAATTTCCTGCGACCAGGCCAGGATTCCCCCTTTTAGGTTGTATAGGTTGTCAAAACCGTACTTATCCCGGAGCTGTTTAATAGCATCGGCACTGCGCTGACCGCTACGACAATGGACAACCACTTTTTTATCCCGGCTTATTTTATCCGCATTTTCAGTTACCGTTTTGAGGGGAATAAGTTCCCCTCCGATTTCAGCAATTTCCACCTCGTGCGGTTCGCGAACGTCAATGAGCTGTACATCTTCGTTGGAATCCAGCCACGATTTATATTCCTGTACGGTTACTTCCGGAACCTCGGAATCTTTGCTTTCCTCTTCTTCTGAAGATGGGATGCCGCAGAAGGCCTCGTAATCAATGAGCTCAGTAATCTCAGGATTTTCTCCGGTCAGTGGATTATCCTTATTCTTAGTGACTTTAACTTTTCGGGTGCTGAAATTCTGGGCATCAAACAGGAATAATTGTCCCGCTAACGGTTCACCTATCCCAGTGATAATCTTGATAACTTCACTGGCTTGGAGGCATCCGATAATACCGGGGAGTACGCCTAAAACGCCCGCTTCGGCACAACTGGGTACAAGTCCGGGAGGGGGAGGTTCGGGAAAAAGATCACGGTAATTCGGCCCGCGGTTTCCTTCTTCATCTACATAGTTAAAAACGGAAAGTTGTCCCTCGAACTGAAAAATGGAACCGTGGACGTTTGGCTTATCCAGCATTACGCAGGCGTCATTAATCAGGTAACGAGTTGGAAAGTTATCGGTCCCGTCGGCAATTACATCGTAGTTTTCTATAATTTCAAGAGCGTTTTCACTTGTAAGCCGAACATTGTGAACCTGGATGTCTATATGCGGATTGATTTCCTGGAGGCGCTCTTTGGCAACCTCAACTTTGGATCTTCCCACATCAGAAGCTCCGAATAACACTTGCCTGTGCAGATTGCTTGCCTCGACTTTGTCAAAATCAACGATACCAATGGTACCAACCCCGGCTGCTGCGAGATACTGGAGCATGGGTGCTCCGAGTCCACCGGTACCAACGGCTAATACTTTAGCAGCTTTTAGTTTCTTCTGCCCTTCCATGCCAAATTCCGGTATTGAAAGATGACGACTGTAATGGCCGAGTTCATCACCCGAGAACTCTATGTCTTGCCAATTGCTCATAACTGTATGTAATTTTTAAAATTCTTAAATATTGCCTGGTTCATGCGGATACCAAATAACCAGTGGTAAACGTCTAAGGTTATTTTTTATTCAGTATGGTATTTGACAACCGCCCGCAATAGCGGGGACAATACTTATTTCTGTATCCTCATCGAGCTCTATGGTACCATTTTTAACGGGATCCACTTCCTCATCTTCGATATAGATTTTAATATACGACCGGATATTGCCGTCCTCATCCAACAGGTTCTGTTTTACCTCAGGATATTCATCCACAAATTGTGCGATAGCATCCGAGAGGTTGTTTTCCTGAGTCTCAAAACTGCGGTTTTGGTTCGTATATTTCCGCAAGGGTGTTGGAATAATAATCGTTGCCATAGTAATTACGTATTTAGGGTTTTAGCTTGTTGAAAGTTCTTTTTCTGATATTGTTTCTTCGTCAAATTGCCGTTCATCATTTAAGCGCCAGGAACGGGTAGCCGCTGCTTTTCCATTCTGCACTGATACAATAACATAGGAAAACCAGGGCATCGCTACTTTCCGGTCATGTTCGGAAGGTTCGGCCGGATGATCAGGGTGTGAGTGATATACCCCCAGTAAATCCAAGTCGTGATCAATAGCATATTTTTCAGCTTTTCGGTAATCATTGGGATCAATTTGAAAGCGTCTGCTCTGATCTCCTTCCTTTGCATTGTCAACCTGCTGAACAAACTGTACCTGGCGTATTTCTCCTTCCTGATCCTGTCCGTAGAAAAAACCGCAGCACTCATTGGGGTAATCAGCTTCAGCGTGCTGATGCATTTTCTGTAGCTCCTTATGAGTTATTTCAAGTTTCATAATTGTTAAAAAAGTTGGTTAAATATTTCCCCGTACTTGCTGGTATCATCAGGAAAAATGGTCACAATGACCCCTTCATCTAATTGTTCAGCGAGCTGTAGCGCTCCGGCCAGGTTAGCACCGGAAGAGGGACTGATTAATAATCCTTCTTTACGGGCCGTTAATTTTACAACCTCGTGGGCTTCTTCGGTGCTTACCGTTCGAATTTCATCGGGAACCGAAGAGTCATAAATTTTCGGTGTTATGGCTGTTTCCAGATGTTTCCATCCTTCCAGTCCATGCATCGCAAGATCAGGTTGTAAACCAATAAGTTGAATGTCAGGATATTGCTCTTTTAAAAAACGTGCTGTCCCCGTAAACGTTCCAGTCGTTCCCAGGCCCGTAATAAAGTGAGTTAGTGTGTGATCCGTTTGGTCCCAGATTTCTGGTCCTGTTGTATCGTAGTGCGCTTTCCAGTTACTTGGGTTGCTATATTGGTCGGCATAAAAGTATTTCTCGGGTTGTTCTTCAAAAATTGATTTAGCGACTCCCTGGGCTTCATCGGTCCCGCCACTACGAGAGGTTAATTTAAGATTAACCCCTAGTGCTTTTAGAATCTGTTTTCGTTCTTCTGAAGCATTTTCCGGCAGGCACAGGGTAACGGGTATATCAAGCGCTGCTCCAACATGTGCATAAGCAATACCAGTATTTCCACTGCTTGCATCCAACAGATGTTTGGTCTGGTCAAGTTTTCCATTTTTAATAGCATCACGGATTATTCGATAGGCAGGACGTGCTTTAACACTTCCGCCGAACTGTTGCCATTCTAATTTGGCAAAGATCTTAACATCTTTATTGGAATGAAGCTTTTGGATCGGAAAAAGTGGGGTTTCCCCGATATAAGAGCCAATAGTTAGGCTTCTTTGCTTTAAGTCGTCTATTTTATTTTCAATAAATTTTGCGGACTTCATATTGGAATAATTATATCATAAAATTTTATAAAGGGATAGATCATTGGCAGAGATAAAAGTTGGGATAAGAACCGGAACTGAAACCTGCTTTACAATAAGAAATTGAGAAAAATCAGGTTAGTTACTAACTACAACAACAGCAACAACACGCACAAGTTAAGTGCGTGAAAAGAGGGGAGGGTAATATATTAATTGCTGTTAGCAAAGTTAGTTGAGTCATATTAATGACACTTTAAATAGTGCTTTATGATAAATTATAAAGTACTAATTTTTTTATTAAATCCAATGAAAAATGCTTTAATCCGGTAATAAATGGAATATCTCTAACACCGATACAGCTATTTTCGTTTCCTGATTATCATCGGAAATTGACTTTCCAGCCGGAATGTTAAAGGGATGTAATTTTTTTAAAAAAAGAGTTGACATAAATAATTATAGTTTCTAATGTATAGGCGCACTGATGGGCCGATGCCATCGTAAGCAATAGAATTTTTTTTTATGAATACTCAAAATCAGATCCACAACTTTTCGATGATACCCACTACCATGTGTGTTATGTGTATGTGTTGTTGTATGTGTATGCCGAGAGGTAGTGGAACTGATATGTCAAAATGAGTTATAGAAACTGACTGTCAAAAGCCCACTACCTGTCGCAGGTAGTGGGCTTTTTTGATTGTTAAAACACCCACCCACCTGCGTCAGAAGGGCTTTGTGACTATTTATTTAATCACCTAACCCAAAACAAAAAACACAAAGCAATAAATATTATGCCTGACGTATTAACTAACGAAAAAGTACTTGTTACCACAGATTGGGCCGCTGATCATCTTAATGATGAAGGCGTCCGATTCGTAGAAGTTGACGTAGATACCGAATCCTATGATTCCGGTCATATTCCCGGTGCCGTAGGATGGAACTGGAAAAACCAATTGCAGGATACGCTGCAGCGCTCGATTGCGTCTCAAGAAGATTTCGAGCAGTTACTGCAAGAATCGGGTATCGATAACGATACTACAATTGTACTCTACGGAGATAATAACAACTGGTTTGCTGCATGGGCCTACTGGCTATTAAAGTATTATGGGCACGAAGATGCTCGTATTCTGGACGGTGGCCGTAAGAAGTGGCAAGCCGAAAATCGTGAATTGACGACCGATGAGCCGGATCTTAGCGCTGGTGATTATTCCATTGAGAGCGTAAATAAAGAATATCGTGCCTTCCGCAATGATGTTGCCGAACTTATAGAGGGCGACGATTTTGGCTTGGTGGATGTTCGTTCTCCTGAAGAGTTCAGTGGCGAAAAACTGGGTCCTGAAGGACTAAATGAAGGTGCTCAGCGTGGTGGCCATATACCCGGTGCATCCAATATACCTTGGTCTAAGGCGGTCAATGAGGACGGCACATTCAAGAGTAAGGAAGAATTACAGAAAATTTACGAGAATGAGGGAGTTACACCAGACAAAGAGATTATCGCATACTGCCGTATTGGTGAACGATCAGCACACTCCTGGTTTGTACTTAACGAGTTGCTCGAGTATCCAACCGTTCGAAATTACGACGGTTCATGGACTGAATGGGGTAACTTGGTAAATGCACCTATTGAGCGGTAATTTCTAACTATAAACAACTGGAAATCCTTTATGGGTTCTCGACGAAAACGAACAAAAAGTAAAATCGAAGTCATAAAGGAGAACAGCGATTATCTGCGAGCGCCTCTTGCTGAAGAAGTGGGGAATGATTCTTCCCACTTCGGCAAGGAGGCGATCCAGGTGCTTAAATTTCACGGCACCTACCAGCAAGATGATCGTGATCTCCGAGAAGGCCGAGACCGACACTATATTTTTATGATCCGGGGACGATTGCCCGGTGGTAAAATGACTCCCGAACAATATCTTGCGATTGATGAAATCGCCGATGAATATGCGGATCAGACGCTGAGGGTTACCACCCGGCAGGCGTTTCAATTGCATGGGATCATTAAGGACGAGCTCAAAGAAACATTGCAGGAAATCAATAATTCATTGATTACTACACTGGGAGCCTGCGGAGATATTGTCCGAAATGTAATGGCGACACCTGCACCTGATATCGATGGCCGTCAGGCTAAAGTTCAGGCATTTGCCGATGATCTTTCGGATATTCTCCTTCCGGCCAGTAAAGCCTATCACGAGGTATGGCTGAATGGGGATAAAGTATATTCTGGAAAGGAAGAGGTTACGGAAAGTGAACCTCTGTATGGACACAGCTACTTGCCACGTAAATTCAAGGTAGGAATCGCACTGCCCAAAGATAACAGTATTGACGCCTATACACAGGATATCGGGTTGGTAGCATTGTTCGATGATGATAATGAAATCGAAGGCTTCAACGTGATTGTCGGTGGAGGCATGGGTATGAACCACCGCAAAGAAGAAACATTTCCCCGGCTTGGTGATGATCTTGGATACATTCCCAAAGAGAAAGTGGTAGATGTGGTTAAAACAATCATTGAGATACAGCGCGATCACGGGGATCGAAAGAACCGCAAGCAAGCCCGAATGAAGTACCTGATTCATAAATGGGGACTGGAAAAATTTGAAAACGAACTCGTAGAACGCCTTGGATATGAGCTGGAGCCCTTTCGAGAGCTGCCGGACTTTGAACTGGATCTTTATCTTGGCTGGAATAAGCAGTCGGATGGCAACTGGTTTTTAGGACTCTCCATTGAAAACGGTCGCATCAAAGATGAGGGCGCACTTCAGCTGAAAACGGCACTTCGTAAGATTGTTAAAGAGTATGAGACGGGTGTTCGATTGACCCCGAACCATAACGTCATTCTTACGGATATATCTGAGGATGATAAAGCTGCTATAGAGCAGATCTTTGATGAGCATGGAGTATTGCTGGATGATGAGCTTTCCAATGCAATCAAGTATTCGATGGCATGCCCGGCCCTTCCTACCTGTGGACTTGCCATTACTGAATCGGAGCGTGCGCTTCCGGATATCATCAGAGATTTGGATGACGTACTCCATGAACTTGGTCTCGAAGACGAGAAGCTGTCTGTGCGTATGACAGGCTGCCCAAATGGCTGTTCCAGACCCTATGTAGCGGATATTGGTTTTGTAGGGCGCTCGCTTGATAAATATTCTATTTTTATTGGTGGAGATCCTTCCGGAACCCGGTTAAATAGCCGTTACAAAGATCTGGTTGAACGTAAAAATCTCGTAAATGAGGTTCGTCCCTTACTCGAGCACTTTAAAGATAATCGTGTAAATGGCGAATCATTTGGAGACTTCTGGGAAAGAGTCGGGATTGAAGAAGTCGAACAAGTTACTGCATAACAATCATAACATCGTACTATGAGTATTCAACCACATCAATACCAGAACTGTGGAAAAGTTTACCTTGTTGGAGCAGGGCCGGGAGATCCCGACTTGATTACCGTTAAGGGGGCAAAAGTGCTGGGAGAGGCCGATGTAATTGTATATGATCGGCTGGCTAATCCGGAACTTTTGTCACTTACCCGGGATCGCTCAGAGCACCTTTATGTCGGGAAACGCCCCGGCAAGCCATCGGTTTCGCAAGAACAGATTAATCACATTTTAATCACCAAAGCTCAGGAAGGTAAAACGGTGGTGAGACTTAAGGGAGGAGATCCTTTTGTCTTTGGCCGGGGAGGGGAGGAATGTGAGGCATTGCGTAAAGAGGATATTCCGTTTGAGATAGTACCGGGTATTAGCAGTGCCTTGGCTGCTCCGGCCTTTGCCGGTATTCCGGTAACGCATCGAAATGTGGCACGATCATTTACGGTAGTTACCGGACATACTATTAAGAAAGCAGATACTTTTGCTAACTGGGAACACCTGGTCAACGCCGATACGCTTGTTATTCTTATGGGAATGAAGAGTCTTCCAAAAATAGCTGAAATTTTGATAAGATACGGCCGGAAAGCAGATACACCTGTAGCTGTTATTGAGCAGGCGACTTATCAATCCCAGCGAACGGTATTAGGAACTTTGGAAAATATTGCTGAGAAAGCTGTGTCGCTGTCTCCACCTGGTACAATCGTAATTGGAGAATTAGCTGCCAAAAGCAATGACTTAGCGTGGTTTCAGACAGAAGAAAAGGCAGAAGTCACTTTTAATACCAGTTTACGAACGCAATTTGCAGGTTAAAACTATTAACAATGCAGAAGCTAAAAGAAAAAATTATTCCAAACCAAAAACTTTCTCCAGAGCTGCTGGATAATCTTAATGCACAGTTTGAAGTAGCTGGTCCTGATGAGGTATTGCTATGGGCATACCATACTTTTGGATCTGATATGACACTCGGGACAGGCTTTGGTCCGTCGGGAATGTTTTTAATCTATCGTCTTTGGGAGTTGGGAGTAGAAATCCCGATTTTCTACCTGGATACGAATCTGCTGTTTGATGAAACTTATAAACTCAAAGATCGCATCGAAGAGCGGTATGATTTCGAAATAACTAGGGTGACCCCCGAGCTTTCAGTGGACGAGCAAGCAGAAAAATATGGTGATGAACTTTGGAACAAAAATCCGAATCGCTGCTGCTACCTTCGAAAAGTACGCCCACTCCGTAATTATCTTTCGGATAAAAGGGCATGGGTAACAGGTATTCGTAGAAGTCAGTCTGAAAGCCGACGTGATACCCAGTTTGTAGAATGGGATCCCGAGAACAATGTGGTTAAGATTAATCCCCTTGCCAGCTGGACCGGAGATGAGGTATGGAACTATATCCGTTCTAAAGGACTTCCATACAATCCTCTGCATGATGAAGGTTATCCTAGTATAGGTTGTATTCCTTGTACACAGCCCGCAGATGGAAAAACCGATGATCGGCGTACCGGGCGTTGGAACGGCTCTGATAAAACGGAGTGTGGTATTCATCTGCCAACACAACAAAAAAATGGCAAGAAAAATAAATTAACACCAAACAATAAATAGCGATATTATGGAGATGTTTCCCATTTATTTACGCCGATTGGATGAGCGTAAAACGGTGATCGTCGGCGGTGACCACGAAGCGGAAGGGAAGGTTGAACAGCTTCTCGAACGAAATGCCAGGTTAACGGTTATTAGCCCTCACCTGACAGAGAAACTACAGCGGTGGGCAGGGGAGAGGCGCTTCGAATGGATTCCCCGAAGGTATAAGCAAGGTGATCTGGAAGGGGCTTTTATGGCAATTGTAGCCCAATTTGAGGGGAATACAAATAAGGTAGCTTATCAGGAGGCCAAAGAGAGAGGTATTTTAATCAATGTAATGGATGATCTGTCTCATGCAAACTTTGCTTTTGGATCAATCGTAAAACGCGGTCCACTAACTATTTCTATATCCACCAGTGGCGCAGCCCCTGCTTTATCTGTTCGATTACGACAGCGTTTCGAGAAAGAATTTGGTCCCGAATATGGAACTTTTCTGGAGTTCATGCAGAAACTGAGGGATCCAATGTCCAAACATCATGATAAGTTTGAAACTCGTAAAAAACTGTGGTATGAAGTGATAGATTCGGAGGTGCTTACTCTTTTTAGAGAAGAAAAAATTAGTGAAGCCTATCAGAGAACTGCGGATATTGTAGGCGAAGAAGTAGTGGAAGCTGCCTTGGGCACCTACAAATATTAATTGAGTGATGATAACGATTGCTATTACATTTTTGTAAGAAAAGTATTTATACACTAAACCCAATAATCATAATTTAGATAACAAAACTTAACCATGGCTTATATTGTAGCTGAGCCCTGCATTAATTGTAAATATACCCACTGTGCCGCTGTTTGTCCGGTTGATGCCTTTCGGGAAGGACCTAATTTTTTGGTCATTGATCCTTTTGAGTGTATTGATTGCGACGCCTGTGTACCCGAATGTCCCGTAGAGGCAATTTATCCGGATGATGAACTGCCCCTGGAGTGGGAGCACTATATCGATCTCAATGATCGGTTGTCCGAAAAGTGGATGGAACACCATATCACTGAAACAACGGATCCGTTACCGGATGCTGATGACTGGGCTGAGAAGGAAGATAAAGATGACCTTCTTGAGGAGTCATGGGCATAATATTTTAAACGGGATAGAACCATAACATTACTTTTACCTGGCTCTAACCTTATTGGGTTAGAGCCTTTTTTATTTTCACTCGGTTCCATCTATCACATAAAAAAGGCCTGACATTAATGTCCGGCCTTTTCTAATTGGTAAGTATATATAAAAAATTAACCTACCCGGCTATCAACCGGGTAGGTTATATCAGCCAATAGAAGACATCCATTGATAGGTGTCTTCGAGAGTTGAATATTGGATACCAGTAATGGTATCATAAAGTCTTTGAGCAAAGGGACCGATTTGTTCTCGATCTGTTACAATAGTTTGTCCCTTGTGGTTGATGGAACCTACCGGTGAAATAACGGCAGCAGTACCTGTTCCAAATATTTCTTCGAGATTTCCTTTGTCATCTTCTTCGAAGATCTCATCGATGGTAAGGGGACGCTGGTGTATGGGTGTATCCCATTTATCGGCAAGCTGAATGACAGAGTCACGTGTTATTCCTCCCAGAATTGAACCATTTAGTGATGGGGTATACAACTCACCATTAATTTTGAAGAAGATATTCATCGTACCTACTTCTTCAATATATTTGTGCTCGTGAGCATCTAACCAGATAATTTGGGTAAATCCGTTTTCTTTGGCTTTTTTGGCCGGAAGAAGAGTGGGTCCATAATTACATGCCGTCTTTACAAATCCGGATCCTCCTTTAACAGCCCGAATATAGTCTTCGGTAGTCGTCAAATTAACCGGATCAAATCCCTCTTCATAATAAGCACCAACGGGTGAAGTAAGGACAATCAAGCGATATGTCTGCGCTGGCTTAACGCCCAGGCATGCATCCGCGGCAAAAACTATTGGCCGTATATATAGTGCATTTCCATACTTTTCCGGAACCCAATCCCGATCGATAGCAATAAGTTTTTTGATCGCCTTGCCCAAAAGATTGGCATCCGGTTGAGGAATACACATTCGGGCACAGGAATTGTTAAATCGATTTAGATGGTCTTGGAGTCGAAAAATGTTTACGTCGCCATCCTCGCTTTTGAAAGCCTTCATCCCTTCAAAAACCGTTTGTCCGTAGTGAAGGGTGGCAGTAGCGGGAGAGAGTGAGAGATCACCAAATGGTACAACCTTAGGTTGCTGCCATTGCCCATCTCGGTATTCCATACTTAGCATATGATCAGAGAAAACATCTCCAAAACCAGGATTATCCAGATCTACGGAATGAATCCGGCTTTCTCCTTTACGTTCTACCTGGAGAAATGAAGAATCCTGCTGTTTAGCTGTCTGAGGAATGGCTGACGACTGACGGTTCATAACAGGTTGCCTGGTTGCATCTTAGGATTTAAATGTTTGAGAACAGCACTTCCCATCTCAGAAGTATCAACCAGATATTCCTTGGAAGGATTGGAAGCAATGTCACCGGTTCGGAACCCATCCTGAAGGGTAGCCTGTATGGCGTCTTCAATTTCCTGAGCTGCTTCGGGCATATCGAGCGAATAGCGGCACATTAAGGCTATAGAAGCAATAGCTGCCAGCGGATTTGCTTTATTTTGTCCCGCTATATCAGGTGCGGATCCGTGAACCGGTTCATACATGGCATACTTTTCTCCGATACTGGCAGAGGGAAGCATCCCGATAGAACCGGTAATCATTGCGGCGGCATCACTCAGGATATCGCCGAACATATTTCCAGTTAGAATAACATCAAATTGTTTGGGATCGCGGATCAGCTGCATGGCACAATTATCGACCAGCATGTGGCTTAGGGAAATTTCGGGCCACTGGCTGGCTGAGTCTATCACGGTACGCCGCCACAACCGAGAAGAATCCAATACATTGGATTTATCTACTGAGGTGACCTTGCGATTACGGTCGGTGGCCATCTCAAATGCCTTATGGGCGATACGTTCAATCTCGTGTGTTTCATAGGCCAAGGTATCAACACCGCGTTCCCCGGCAGAAGTTTGTTCAATAAATCTCGGTCGCCCAAAATAGATTCCACCTGTTAATTCACGCAGGATGAGAATATCAACTCCATTAACAATTTCTTCTTTAAGCGGAGAAGAATGAATAAGCGATTGATGGGTTGTTATGGGACGCAAGTTAGCAAATAGTCCGAGCTCCTTGCGAAGACCTAATAAAGCAGCCTCGGGACGTTTATCTTTAGGTTCTTCATTCCATTTGTCGCCTCCAACAGCACCTAATAGAACCGCCGGTACTTCTTTACAGGCTTCGAGCGCTTTTTCGGTGAGGGGGCGTCCATAGCGATCTATGCTTGCACCTCCCACGTCAAAAGAGCGGGTTTTTAGCTTATAGCCGTGACGTTTACAAACGGTTTCTAAAACATTTACGGCTTCCCGGGTTACTTCCGGGCCAATACCGTCGCCGGGTAAAACAACAATTTCTTTGGTTACTGACATGGGATCATTCCTTCTTTACGTGCAAATTCAAAAATTCCGCCTGCCTGAACGATATCTGCTACACTGCCCAAGGGGCGAATTTCATAGGTTTCATCTTGTGTAATATTGTGAACCGAACGATTTTGAGGATCAATCCGGAGAGTATCGCCTGTAGATACTTTGGAACTGAGGTCTTCCAGGCTTTCGTAGGGAACGACAAAGCCACCATCTACAGAATTACGATAGAAGATCCGGGCAAAAGTGGGCGCAATAATAGCCTGGATGCCTGCAATATCGAGAGATGCAGGAGCGTGCTCGCGAGACGAACCACATCCAAAATTAGGCCCCCCAACTATAATACTATATTCGCTTTCGAATTTATCTTCTTCAACTAATGGGGTATTACCCTCAGGCAAACCAGATTCAGCATCTGGGACACCTGAGAGGGCATATCGCCCATAAAATTTTCGTTCCTCGGGATCATCGAGGCTATAGACTAAGTGCTCAGCCGGGATAATTTGATCGGTATCGATATTTTTCCCAAGAACAAAAGCCTTTCCTTCAATTTGTTGTTCGTTCGACATAATTTGTATTAGCGATTAATAATTCTAAATAACAGTTTCTTGAATAAATACGCGTGGATCGGTGATTTTTCCTGTTACAGCAGAAGCAGCTACTGTATAAGGAGAAGCGAGGTATACCTGGGCCTGCTTGGATCCCATACGCCCGGGATAATTCCGGTTTGTAGTGGAGATACAAACTTCAGCATTATTCAAGCGGCCAAAGGTATCAGATGGACCTCCAAGGCAAGCAGCACAGGAAGCTTGTCCAATATGGCATCCGGCATCTCTGAAAATTTGAATCAGCGGCTTGCCATTTAAGGTATGAGTTTCAAGCTTATCAGCTATCTCCGTTGTTGCCGGTACAATATAAGTATCGAGTTTCAACTCATTGCCCGCAATAATTTCTGCAGCCGCTTCAAAATCCGACAGTTTTCCACCGGTACACGAACCTATATAGGCTCGATCGAGTTTGGTGCCTTCGAGTTCTAATGCAGTGGCTTTATTATCCGGACTGTGTGGTTTTGCAACCATTGGAACCATATCCTCCAGATTATAGCTGTACCGGCTGTGGTAGGTGGCATCAGCATCACTGTAAACAGGTTCAAAGTCTTTGTCGGTTCGTTCGCGGACATAGGCTTCGGTTTTCGCATCCGGTTCTACCACCCCGTTCTTACCGCCTGCTTCGATAACCATATTGGTGAGTGTCATTCGATCTTCCATTGTCATGGCACTTATACCGGGACCGCCGAATTCCATCGTGCGATATGTTGCTCCGTCAACCCCTATATCGCCAATAATTTGCAGAATAAGATCCTTGGCCATCAAATAGGGAGGCATGGAGGTGCCTTCAAAGTCAAAACGCATTGTTTCTGGTACTTTGACCCAGAGCTTGCCGGTTCCCATGATGAAAGCGGCATCAGTATTTCCTATACCCGTAGCAAATTGTCCAAAAGCGCCGGCCGTACAGGTGTGAGAGTCAGTACCGAACAGAACCTCACCCGGACGGGTAAATCCCTCTTCGGGCAGCGCAATATGGCAAACGCCTTTATAATCATCCGATCCTACATCATAGAAATAGGGAAGGTCCTGATCAGCAGCAAAAGCGCGGAGGATATCAACATTACGATTAGCGTATTTATCTTCGGTAAAAATGTAGTGGTCCGGAATAATAACTAACTTTTCCTTGTCCCATACCCGGGCATCTTCTCCAAATTGCTTTTGAAAAATGCCGATGGATGGCGGCCCGCATACATCGTGAGTCATAAGAACATCCACATCAACCCAAACACTTTCGCCGGGCTCCACGGAGGAGGAGTCACTGTGGTTTGCTAAAATCTTTTCGGTGAGAGTCATTCCCATAGTTCAAATACGTTTATGTCGTTGTTTAATATTTATTATTGTGTAACTGTTGTATCGCCGGATACTTTCTTGTGGGGCAGGGTTTCACTGACAAGCGCAAGGAGTTCCTGCTCTTTTATGGTTTTCTTTTCATCAGCAAGATTCGTGAACTTCACATATATCTGGTTCAGTTCATCCTTACCGAGAGTATATCCCAGCTTTTGAAGCTTCTTGTTAAGTGCAAACCGTCCGGAGTGTTTGCCGAGTACTATTTTATTGCCGGTCAGGCCAACTGATTCCGGGGTCATGATTTCGTAGGTCATCGGATTATTTAACACCCCATGTTGGTGGATGCCCGCTTCGTGTGCAAAGGCATTTTCACCGACAATCGCTTTATTGGGCTGGACTTGGTTCCCGGTAATCTCTGTCAGCAGTTTACTTGTGGGTACAATTTGATCCGTTACAATATTGGTTTCCTTCCCAATGATATTTTTTCGGGTTGCAATAGCCATTACGATCTCTTCAAGAGAGGCATTACCAGCCCGTTCACCAATACCGTTAATAGTACATTCTATCTGTTGAGCCCCGTTCTTAATAGCAAAGAGTGAGTTGGCTACTGCCACTCCCAAATCGTTATGACAGTGTACACTCAGTATTGCCTGGTCGATATTGGGAACATTTTCACGAATTTTGCGAATGAGTTCTCCATACTCCCAGGGCATAGCATATCCCACGGTATCCGGGACATTGATGATTTTTGCTCCGGCATCAATAACAGCCGTAAATATGTCATAGAGGAATTCCGGATCGCTGCGGGATGCATCTTCAGCAGAAAACTCCACTTCGTCACAGTATTTCCGGGCATGCTCCACGGCTCCCACAGCAGATTCCAATACTTCTTCGCGGTTCTTTTTGAGCTTATACTTCATGTGGATATCAGAAGTCGCAATGAAGGTATGGATGCGTGGCTTTGGAGCCGGTTCTACTGCTTCAGCGGCTCTTTCAATATCCTTTTTCCGCGTCCGGCATAAAGCTGCAACAGTACTCCTTTTAATATGTTCACTTATTTTACGAACCGTCTTAAAGTCTCCTTCTGATGCAATAGGAAAACCGGCCTCAATAACATCAGCCTGTAGACGCTCGAGCTGAAGGGCAAGACGAAGTTTTTCATCCTGGTTCATGCTAAAGCCTGGGGACTGCTCCCCATCTCGAAGAGTCGTATCGAATATTGAAATTTGGTTTTCCATAGTATTAAGCAGTGTTGATCTATTCAGAATTAGGTTACAATCGTAAATCGGTTAGTTTGAGGTGAAAGCATATTGCACTTGTTAGCAGTCTGGCTGCTTAGGAGTGTTTGTATGTTGCAGGTAGAACGAATCATGTTATTAGATTGCTTCTTTTTGGTGAATATTTTTCGCTTGTTTTGCCAGATAGTAACTAAAGCTATCCGTCAGTGCTTGCCAGCTTGCATCAATAATATTGTGTGAAACTCCTACGGTACCCCAACTGTCGCTTCGTTTAGCTGAATCAATCAATACGCGTACATCAGCTCCAGTTCCGTCTTTTTCATTCAGTACCCGTACCTTGTAATCTGTCAGGTGCATCTCGCTTATTTCCGGATAGAACTTAATCAGTGCTTTTCGAAGTGCTTTATCCAGAGCGTGTACAGGTCCATTACCTTCGGCGGCACAGTGTTCAACCTGGTCATTGACTTTTATGCGCAGAGTGGCCTCGGTACGGGAATTGCCGGAAATATTTTTCTCAGCAATGATGCGGAATCCTTCGAGGGTAAAAAACTCTTCCCAAGCTCCGGTCATTTTTTTTGCAAGGAGCTCAAAAGAAGCTTCCGCTGCCTCAAACTGATATCCTTTGTTTTCCAGTTGTTTCAGTTTCTGAACAATTTCAGGTACTTTGTCGCCATATTTTTCCAGCTCAATACCCAGCTGTTCGGCTTTATAGTTGATATTGCTTTTGCCGGATAAATCGGAAACAAGCACACGACGACTATTACCGACCTGTTGTGGTCGTATATGTTCATAGGTTTCCTCATTTTTCATGACAGCACTTACATGGATGCCTCCTTTATGGGCAAAAGCACTGCGACCCACATATGGTTGTCTGATATCCGGATTGAGGTTGGCCACTTCGCTGACGAAGTGGGAAACAGCCGTAAGCTGGTCTAAATTATCAGTTGGGATACAGTGATAGTTTTGCTTGAGCTGCAAGTTCGGAATCAACGAGCAGAGATTCGTATTTCCACAGCGTTCACCATATCCGTTGATTGTTCCCTGCACATGCACACACCCATTTTGGACTGCTGAAAGAGCATTCGCCACACCCAACTCGCAGTCGTTATGTGCATGTATCCCCAACGGAGCATCTATCTGTTTTCCAACTTCATTAACGATTTCCGAAACTTCATGGGGCAGTGTTCCTCCATTGGTGTCGCAGAGAACCAGTACATCAGCACCAGCATCTTCTGCGGCCTTGAGAGTACTCAACGTATAATCTGGATTGGCCTTGTAGCCATCAAAGAAATGCTCGGCATCGTATATGACTTCTTTGTCGTGTTCTTTAAGATAGCGAACCGAGTCTTTGATAATAGTTAAGTTTTCCTCTGCAGAAATTTGAAGCGCTTTTTCTACATGCAGGAGCCAGCTTTTGCCAAAAATAGCAACGGCTGGCGTACCGGCATCCACCAGTAATGCAAGATTACGATCTTTCTCCGGCGGGGTATGAGCCCGGCAGGTGCTGCCAAAGGCAACAATTTTGGCATGGTCGAAGGAAGCCTGGCCAGCCAGTTCAAAGAACTCCATATCACGGGGATTGGATCCCGGCCAGCCTCCTTCAATATAGTCTATGCCCAGACTATCGAGACGTTGTGCTATTCGCAGTTTGTCCTCAGCAGAAAAGGCGACCTTTTCTCCCTGAGTCCCGTCCCGAAGGGTGGTATCGAATATTTGGATTTGTTGGTCCATTATTCAGCAGCTTCTGCAGTTTTATCTTCTTCCAGCCAGTTCATCATTGAGCGGAGTTGTTTACCCACTTTTTCAATCTTATGATTATCTAAATCACTTCTGAGCGCTTTAAGCTTAGGTATTCCATTTTTGTTTTCTTCAATCCATTCATCAGCAAAAGTACTATCCTGTACTTCACTGAGTATCGCTTCCATTCGCTTCTTGGTGACCTCATCAATAATTCGGGGGCCGCGGGTCAACCCGCCGTATTCGGCTGTATCACTTACAGAGTAATACATGCCTTCGATTCCTCCTTCATACATGAGATCTACAATAAGTTTGAGTTCATGGAGGCATTCGAAATACGCAATTTCGGGCTGATATCCAGCCTCGGTAAGGACTTCAAAACCCTGTTTAACGAGTTCAGAAACGCCACCGCACAGAACAGCCTGTTCGCCAAAAAGATCAGTTTCTGTTTCCTCTTCAAAAGTTGTTTCAAGTACCCCAGCACGTGTTCCGCCAAGTCCTTTGGCATAAGCCAGAGCCGTATTTTTTGCTGTTCCTGTATAATCCTGCTCAATAGCAATAAGGCAGGGAACGCCCGATCCTTTTGTATAAACTCGACGAACCAGATGACCCGGGCTTTTCGGGGCTACCATGAAAATATCAACATTTGAAGGCGGCTCAATCTGACCAAAATGAATATTAAATCCATGGGCAAATGCCAACACATTACCATCCGACAAATGGGGCTGGATTTCATTCTTATATACCTCAGCCTGGAATTGATCGGGAATGAGGACCATCACAATATCGCCTTTCTTTGCTGCTTCAGCAGTGCTAAGTACTTCTAATCCTTCATTTTGTGCCTCTTCACGAGAAGAACTTCCTTTCCGAAGGCCCACTACAACATCTACGCCGCTTTCTTTAAGATTCAAGGCGTGGGCATGCCCCTGACTTCCGTATCCAATAATGGCAACGGTTTTGTCGCTTAGATACTTAAGGTCAGCGTCGTCGTTATAATAAGTTTTTGCTTCCATCTTTATTGTTTGTAGTTATAATATGTTTGAGTTGTTCGTTGTCTTATACAGATCCTTCAAATTCTCTTTTGAGTGCTACACTGCCTGTCCGTGAAATTTCGTCAATACCAAAGGGATCCAGCATACCGATAAAAGCATTGATTTTGTCCCGATTTCCAGTGACCTCAATCGACAGTTTGCCGGGACTTATATCGATTACCTTGGCCCGAAAAACCTGAGCAATCTGCATGATTTCAGATCTGCTGGATCGCGTGGCGGTTACCTTAATCAGTGCTAACTCACGCTCCACAAATCGCTCATAAGTGAGGTCCGTGACGGTAACAACATCAATTATTTTGTGCAGCTGCTTGGTTATTTGTTCAATAATCTGCTCATCACCATGGGTAGTAATCGTAATTCGTGCTAAGTCCGATTCCTTTTCCGAACCGAAACTTATGCTGTCAATGTGAAAGCCTTTCCCGCTGAAAATTCCAATAATACGGGAGAGTGCATTCAGATTATAGCTAACCAGTACGGAAAGTGTATGTCTGTCGGATGTTTGAGATGAAATACCGTTTTTTGATACTGTCATTATTCTGGACCTTCAACCATTTCGTTCAATGCGGCTCCTGAGGGAACCATAGGATAACAATTTTCTCGTGCTTCAACGCGGAAATCCATTACGACCGGCCGGTCGTTAATCTTCATTGCTTTTTCAAGTATATCATCCATCTCCTCATCATTGGAGGCTCGATATCCAACGGCGCCATAACTTTCCGCAAGTTTTACAAAATCGGGATTTCCTTTCTTAAGGATAGAGTGGCTATATCTCTTATTGTAGAAAAGTTCTTGCCACTGCCGGACCATGCCGAGGCATTCATTATTCATAATGGCGATTTTTACCGGCACTTCATATTCAACAGCCGTTGCCAATTCGTATGCTGTCATTTGAAATCCACCATCGCCGGTAATACATACAATCGGCCGATCGGGACAACCAAAAGCAGCACCCATTGCGGCGGGGAAACCATACCCCATTGTTCCTAATCCACCTGAGGAGAGAAATGACCGCGGATGATTAAAAGTATAGTGTTGGGCAGCCCACATTTGGTGTTGGCCAACATCGGTAACTACAATCGCCTCGCCATTTGTTACTTCAGAGATTCGTTCAATCATACGTTGCGGCTTAATAAGCCCTTCAGATTTCGGAACTTTCAGGGGGTGATTCTTTTTCCAGTCTTCAATAGTATTCCACCAGTCAGTAGTATCAGGCTTGCTGGCCTGTTGATCTATAGCTGAAAGGACATTCTTTACATCTCCAACAATAGGTACCTCAACCGGAACATTCTTTCCAATATTAGAAGGATCAATATCAATATGGATTTTCTTGGAATGCGGAGAAAATCCATCGAGTCGGCCCGTAACCCTGTCATCGAATCTTGCGCCTGCGGCCAAAAGTACATCGCATTCGGTAGTAGCCATATTTGCATAATAGGTGCCATGCATTCCCAGCATTCCGAGTGATTGGGGTTTACTTTCGGGAAATCCACCCAAGCCCATTAATGTAGTTGTTACCGGAATATTGAGACGTTCAGCCATTGCAGTGAGTTCTTCCCAGGCTTCCCCAAGAATAACACCACCGCCGGCATAAATAAGCGGCTTCTTGGCATTGCTAAGCATTTGGGCTGCTTTGGAAACCTGTGTGGAATGTCCCTCACGCGTAGGTTTATAGCTGGGGATAGAAACTTTCTTTAAGCCGCTGTAGTGGGCCTCGCTTTTGATCATATCCTTTGGGAGATCAACGAGTACAGGCCCCGGTCGCCCGCTTGTTGCTACATGAAATGCTTCCCGGATAACCTGTTCAAGATTACTGACATCCTTAACCAAATAATTATGCTTGGTTATGGGACGAGTGATGCCTACAATATCCGCTTCCTGGAAAGCATCATTTCCAATCATATCTGTGGGAACCTGGCCGGTGAAAACCACCATGGGAATAGAATCCATGGCGGCGGTAGCAATACCGGTAACCGTATTTGTTCCACCGGGACCAGAAGTCACCAATACTACTCCGGCTTTTCCAGTGGCACGGGCATAACCATCTGCGGCATGAGCGCCGGCCTGTTCGTGACGTATCAAAACGTGGTTGATGTCATGTTCGTCAAAAAGGGAATCATAAATAGGCAGAACAGCCCCACCGGGATAACCGAAAATGGTATCCACATTGACATCCTTTAGAGTATTAATTAAAATCTCCGCTCCATTTAATACAGCCGTGTCAGGCGTATTCGTAGCTTGGTTCTTATTTTTGTGTTCAGCGGGTTCTGTTTTTGGCTGTGCCATATGTAATCCGGTAGATATACTTTTCCTACCAGAGGTCAGAAATAAAGCAGCATTTTTAGTGGACTGTGAGTTTCTAACCTCTGGCTATTTTGGTTAGCTAATAATTAGAATTAGGTTAATAATGCCAGAAATTAGAATAGGTAGACCAATTAGAATGCTAATTAGACCTACCACAGGAGAGACAGAAACAGCTATAATAGGTAATACAATAGAAATGAATGTAAGAGCAACCAGTACAGATATACTATCAGTTGTTTTAAAGCTGGAAGGAATTTCCGCCAGTTGGACAACAGAGTTTGTATGTGATGCTGGTTTATTCAATTTTGGCTGTTTCTTTGAATTAAGAAGCAGTAGTATATATAATGGAGAGTTGCTTGTCAAATAAAAAAACAAATATTTTTGTTTCTTTTTCTCCTTGTATAGTTTTACGAATATGTTAGCTTTAGCATGCTGTTGATTACAGCGTTCTTTTTTATTTATCTCTTTAACCTTTTTTAGAAAATATATCGTAAATAACGTCTCTATGTCTCCTAAACTTAACAAGTACAGCTCTCGATTAACACAGGAGGAATCTCAGGTTGGCTCACAAGCTATGTTATACGGCGCGGGTTTGACTGATGAAGATTTTGATAAAGCGCAGGTAGGAATTGCCAGCACCGGATGGGAAGGAAATCCTTGCAACATGCATTTAAATGATCTTGCTGAGCATGTGCGTGATAGTGCATGGGAATCGGGGCTGGTAGGATTAAATTTTTATAGTATTGGTGTGAGTGACGGCATCTCCATGGGTACCCAGGGTATGAAATATTCCCTGCAATCCCGCGAAATTATTGCAGATTCTATAGAAACAGTAATGCGTGCCCAATGGTATGATGCTAATATCTCTATTGTAGGATGTGATAAGAATATGCCTGGGGCCGTAATAGCTATGGCTCGATTTAATCGTCCATCAATTATGGTATATGGAGGATCCATTCGACCTGGAGAGCTTAACGGACAGAAGTTAGATATTGTATCTGCTTTTGAATCGTATGGCTCCTACCTCTCGGAGGAAATTACTAAAAAAGAAATGAAGGATGTGCTCCGTCATGCATGTCCCACAGCCGGTGCTTGTGGAGGAATGTATACGGCCAATACCATGGCTTCGGCTATTGAAACAATGGGAATGAGTTTGCCTTTTAGTTCTTCTATCCCGGCTACCCATTCCGAAAAGATCAAGGAATGCAAAAAAGCGGGAGAAGCAATCCGACTTTTACTTGAACAGGATATCAAACCGAGGGACATTATTACACGGCAGGCGATTGAGAATGCGGTTACCATGACTATAGCTCTTGGGGGATCCACGAATGCCGTAATGCATATCCTGGCGATTGCGCATGCAGCTGAAGTGGATTTTACGATTGACGATTTTCAGGAAATTAGCAACCAAACACCCTATTTGGCAGATCTCAAGCCCAGTGGAAAATATGTTATGGAAGATCTCTATAATGTAGGCGGGGTTCCGGCGGTTCAAAAGTTACTTCTCGAAGAAGGCTACTTAGAAGGGGATTGTTTAACGGTAACCGGAGAGACGCTGGCAGAAAATGTAGCTGATGTACCGGGACTTTTTGAGGAACAGAATATCATTGCACCGGTTGATAAGCCTATTAAGTCCACGGGGCATTTGGAAATTTTGTATGGCAATCTGGCTTTGGAAGGGGCAGTAGCCAAGATTACAGGCAAGGAGGGAACCCGTTTTTCAGGTCCGGCGCGCGTTTATAACTCAGAAGAGGAAAGTTTGAAAGCAATTCAGGACGGAGAGGTGCAAAAAGGAGATGTCGTTGTAATTCGATATGAAGGCCCTAAAGGCGGTCCCGGAATGCGTGAAATGCTGTCGATAACGGCAGCGATTATGGGCGCTGGACTCGGTAAGGAAGTAGCACTTATTACTGACGGACGCTTTTCCGGAGGGAGTCACGGCTTTGTCATTGGTCACGTGACACCGGAGGCGCAAGTTGGCGGAGCTATTGGATTGATCAAGGATGGAGACCTCATTACGATTGATGCCGATGAGCGAGCTATTAATGTGGATCTTTCCGACGAAGAGCTGGAAGACCGACGCCAAAATTGGGAAGCTCCTCCACTGCAGGTTACCAGCGGCTCACTGTACAAATATGCCAAGTTGGTTTCTTCAGCCTCCGAAGGATGCGTTACGGATAAATAATGTAATTCTGATGTTTTCCTTTAAGCAGGAAGATAGTTTTCAGAAAATTTAATGCAGGGCTTGATCAATATCCTGCTGAATATCTTCTATTGCTTCAAGTCCTACGGCTATTCTAACCATTCCGGGTGTTATATTTACTACCGCACGCTCTTCTTCCGTGAGTTTAGAGTGAGTCGTAGAGGCCGGATGTGTAGCAATGGTTCGGGTATCTCCCAGGTTAGCTGAAAGAGAAAGAGTATTCAGTTTGTCCAGGAATTGTTTGGCAGCATCATATCCGCCTTCAATGTTGAAGGCCACGACTCCGCCTCCTTTCTTCATCTGTTTTTGTGCCAGTTTATATTGTGGATGGCTCGGCAGAAAAGGATATTTTACCCATTCAACAGTAGACTGTTCTTCCAGGAATTGAGCCAGGGCCAACGCATTATCGCAGTGGCGATCCATACGTACGGGCAGGGTTTCCAGACTTTTGGAAAACATCCAGGCGTTAAAAGGGGAGAGGGCCGGACCGGAATGCCGGCAAAAGAAACTGATATCTTCAATATATTCTTCTTTTCCTACGATTACGCCCCCTATCCCGCGACCCTGTCCATCGATAAACTTCGTGGCAGAGTGTAAGACGATATCGGTTCCGTATTCTATCGGCTTTTGAAGGTATGGGGTGGCAAAGCAGTTGTCAACAATAAGAATCAGGTTATGGGCTTCGGCCAGCTCCCCGGCCCATTCCAGATCAATAAGATCGAGCCCCGGGTTAGACGGGGTTTCAAGAAATAATACTTTGGTATTATCCTGTATATATTGCTCCCATTGTTCCGGTTGGTCGATATTGCCATAAGAGTAGTCGATACCCCATTTAGGTAAAATCTCATTTAAAATTTGATGAGAGGATCCAAATAGAGAACGACAGGCCAGTATATGATCTCCCTGTTCGAGCAGAGCAGCAAGACTCGAGAAGATAGCAGACATACCTGAAGCTGTAGAAACACCGTCCTCGGCACCTTCCAGCCGACACATTTTTTCTACAAACTCATTGGTATTGGGATTGGAGTATCGACTATAAACATTTCCATCTACCTCCCGGGCAAAAAGTGCACGCGCATGCTCAGCTGAATCAAAAACAAAGCTGGAGGTCATGAAAAGGGGAGTAGAATGCTCGCGCTGTTCAGTGCGTTCAGTTTGGGTACGAATAGATTTTGTTTCGGCTTGCTGCTCACTCATAATAAAATATTATTCGGATTTGATTTCGTAGCTATGGGTAATTTCTGATGTCTTTTCGAGGGTTTTTGAGACAGAACAGTATTTATCCAAAGATAAGTTGATGGCACGCTCTACTTTTTGTTTGTCAAGATCTCCGGTAAATATATAGTGCATATGGATAGTCGTAAACTCTGAATAGGTATCTTTCTTCTGTCGATCCCCTTCGATTTCAACTTTAAGATCTTTTAAATTCTGCTTTTGTTTCTCAAGTATACCAATAATATCAATAGCGCTGCATCCGCCTGCGCCGGCCAGCAGAAGCTGCATGGGACTAAATCCACCTTCAAGTCCGCCAATACTGGTAGAGCCGTCCATGCGAATAAGTCCTTCTTCTTCATTTTCAGCCTGCATATGCGTTCCTTTTAGCTGCTCAACTGTGATCTTCATATATAATAATTTTTTAACTATTTAATGACAGGCGGAAGTTAATTAAATCGGATGGGGGAAGAAAGGTCATTACCAATATCAGATAATCCTATGTAATGCTAAAATGCTCTTGTTTTCTTAATTACATCTATTAACTTTGTTTTGATATCAATTATCAAGCCAATAAAAAGAGGAGTGCCCTTGAGTAATTCAAAAAAGAAGTTCACGCCTTTTGTTAGCGCTGAAGATGACCTTCCGCAAATAACATTCAAAGCGGTAGTATTGGGTATCTTATTATCTGCAATTTTAGCCGGGGCCAACGCCTATCTGGGATTAAAGGTTGGAATGACGGTTTCAGCTTCTATCCCGGCAGCAGTAATTTCAATGGCTGTTCTGCGATTATTTAAGCACTCTAATATTCTTGAGAATAATATCGTTCAGACAGCAGCCTCGGCCGGGGAATCACTCGCCGCTGGTGTTATATTTACCCTTCCTGCCCTTATCTTGCTTCGTTACTGGGTGGACTTCCCCTTCCTCGATACAATGGCTATTGCCATGCTGGGAGGAGTGCTAGGTGTACTCTTTACCATCCCTTTGCGTCGCGCTTTGATTATTGAACAGGATCTGAAATTTCCGGAAGGGGTAGCTACCGGGGAAGTCCTGAAAGCTGGAACCGAGGGTGGTCAGGGAATTAAACAAATTGCATGGGCTGGATTGGCTGGTGCGTTATTTAAACTGGGACAAACGGGGCTAAAGGTATTTTCAGGAGCAGCTAGTGGATCGGTAACAGTAGGCCGTTCTATTTTTGGATTAGGAACAGAGCTTTCGGTAGCGTTGCTTGGCGTGGGGTATATCGTGGGACTTAATATTGCGGTATTGGTTTTTGCCGGTGGACTTATTTCCTGGCTATTCGGAATACCGTTGTATATGGCTTTTACGGATCCCGCTGAAGTGTCAGCTGTTGTGGGAGAGGCTTCGGGCTATAGTGCCGCTCTAGAGATTTGGAGCCAGAAAATACGCTATATGGGAGTAGGTGCTATGGTTGTTGGTGGTATCTGGGCTCTTATTTCCTTAGCCAAGCCCCTAAAAGACGGTATCCAATCATCATGGAAGACCGTTCAAAAAATACGGTCAGGTGAAGAAGATACCCGACTTAGAACAGAAAGGGATATGCCGATTAATTATGTCCTGTGGGGAGTTGCAGGACTTGCATTACCGATTTTTTTGGTTTTTACCCAGGTTATTGACACTTCCCATTTACCCGTTAGCAGCGGACTGTACTGGTCAACGATGGCGATCGGGATGCTGTTTTCGCTCATTGCCGGATTTTTGTTTGCATCCGTCGCCGGTTATATGGCGGGACTGGTCGGTTCTTCCAATAATCCAATTTCAGGAGTAACTATAGCAACTATCTTAGCTACCTCGTTGATTTTACTTGTACTGCTGGGATCGCAGCTTGAGTTTAGTGCTGATACGGAGAGGGCTCAGGCTGCTGCCGCGGCTGCCATTGTTGTGGGAGCCATGGTTGCCTGTGCTGCGGCCATAGCTGGTGACAATATGCAGGACTTAAAAGCAGGTCAGTTGGTAGGATCCACGCCCTACAAGCAACAAATTATGCAGATTATAGGAGTGGTAGCTGCGGCCCTTGTTATTGCACCTATCTTAAGTCTTCTTTTTAATGCATATGGCATGGGAGGAGTATTTCCAAGAGAGGGAATGAATCCCGATGAGATGCTTAGCGCACCACAGGCCACATTAATGCAGTCCGTGGCCGAAGGGGTATTTGCCCGCAATTTAGAGTGGAATATGATCTGGATTGGATCAGCCATAGCGGTGGCTATTATTATACTGGATAAGTTCCTGGAAAAGCGGGGAACAGATTTTCAAACACCTGTGTTGGCCGTAGCCGTGGGAATCTATCTCCCGCTGGAATTAACGGTCCCTATCTTTGTGGGCGGTATGATTGCCTGGTTTGCTGGAAGAGTCGTGGCTAAGCGGGCTAAAGAAGCAGGGAAAGATCCGGAAAAAGCCAAAACAAAAGCTGAAAATAACGGCTTACTCTTTTCATCTGGACTTATCACAGGAGAGGCGCTGATAGGAATTGTCTTGGCTATTCCGTTCGCTATCCAGGAGAGTACCGATGCGCTTCGTATTGTTCCGGAATCCTTTACTCCTTATGCAAACTGGCTGGGCGGACTGGCAGCGGTCTTCTTTATTATCTGGCTTTACAAGGTTGCCGTTAAGAAGTAATGCTCTTTCTTATTGATGCCGTTCTTGTAATCGCTCAATAATATCATCTAAACGTATCCCTTTTTCGGTTAGCAACACCAGCAGGTGATATAACAGGTCTGCGACTTCACCTTTAAATTCATCCGGGTTGTTGTTTTTTGCTTCAATAACTGTTTCAATGGCTTCTTCACCTACTTTTTGAGTGATCAGGTCCAGTCCCTCATCAAATAGATGGGTAGTGTAGGAGCCTTCCGGCCGTTCTTTTTTTCTGCTGGCAATAAGGTTTTCCAGCTGGGATAAAAAGTCCGGTGATGAGGTTGGTTTAAAGTCTTTTTTAAAAAAACAGCTTTTATTGCCCGTATGACAAGTGGGACCCTGCGGATGAGCCAGTACCAATAGCGTATCATTATCACAATCCTGCTGAAGCTCAACCAGATCTAGATAGTTGCCGGAGGTTTCCCCTTTGGTCCAAAGTCGCTGTTTGCTTCTGCTAAAGAAAGTAACTTGTTTTTTTTCAAGAGTTGTTTCCAGAGCTGGGCGGTTCATATAGCCCAGCATGAGCACCTGAAATGAATCCGCATCCTGAATGATGGCAGGAATAAGTCCGTCTCCTTTGTCAAAGTCTATAGAATCAATATCAATCATTTTAAAATAGTTATGGTGAATTTCTTATGGCATATTTTAGCTCTTTATCTTTGACAGCAAAGATAAAGAAGGTAATTATATAGTTTCTCGAACCGGGATATCTGCATTTTTTAGTTTTTCTTTGAGATCATGAATTTCAATTTCCTGGAAGTGGAAAATACTGGCCGCCAATACTGCGTCGGCCTTCGCCTTTTTAATGGCGTCGATGCAGTGTTGAGAAGTTCCCGCCCCGCCGCTGGCAATGACAGGAATGGAGGTGATATCGTTCACTGCTGAAAGCAGTTCCAGATCAAAGCCGGACTTTGTACCGTCGCGGTCCATACTCGTCAGTAAAATTTCTCCCGCTCCCCGCTCTTCAACTTCCTTAATCCATTTAAGAGCATTTTTGCCCGTATTTTTAGATCCACCTGAAATAAAAACTTCCCACTGGTCTCCTTGACTTTTGGCATCTACAGCAGCAACAATGCACTGAGATCCAAATTGTCGGGAAGCTTCATTAATCAAATCAGGATTGCGTACGATGGCGCTGTTTAGAGATACCTTGTCGGCCCCGGCATGCAGCAAGTCAGCTATTTCTTCAACACTTCCAATACCACCACCAACAGTAAAGGGTATGTCCAGCTCAAGGGCGATTTTTTCTACGAGCTTTACCAGTGTTTTTCGCTTCTCCTTGGTAGCTGTTATATCCAGAAAGACAAGCTCATCTGCACCTTCCTTCGCATAACGGCGGGCCAGTTCTACCGGATCTCCGGCATCACGTAGTCCCTCAAAATTCACCCCTTTTACTGTTCGTCCGTCTTTGATATCGAGACAAGGAATAATTCGTTTTGCGAGCATTCGTTTCGGTTAACTTAAAGAGTTTTGATATATTACTTGAAGCTAAAGGTAAGACTTAAGTAGTGGTGAATCACAATTTATTTAAGAAATAATATCGTGAGGTACATAATACAACCTATTTTTTTTCTGATTGAGCTTGCCCTTAAGCTGGCAGCACCGCTATCTGCTATCATTAGTATGGCCGCATCGGGTAATTTTATTCAGAAAGTTTTAGAAGGATTTCATTCGCTGCCGGATACCGTAAGGGAAATAATCTGGTGGATTCGTAATATTCCCGAGATAAGTAATATTATTGATGACTATAATACCTTAACCGCCGCTGAATTTAATCAAAAATACGGGGCTGGGGCAGTAAATTATGTAATGGATTATCTTAATGAAGGAGTCGAGTATCTTCAGCAAGTGTATGTAAATCTTGCTGAACGACCGCTAAGTACTATTTTAGCTGCGCTGTTGGCCTTTTTTATATGTTATTTATCGGCGCGCATTGTACGCTTTATACGGCAGAAGGGAGAAGGTTCCGTAATTACTAAATTTGAACGACAGGCGGGTGATAGAATGTTCAAAAAAGGTGATAAAAATGAGAAGTGGTTTTAGCTATAATTGTAAGGATTTTTCTGTTTTTAATTATTAAGGAAGTAAATATATCTATTTAACTTAGATCAAGTATAAATTTTGGATTCAGGGAATCATCTTAGCAAAACTTTGGTATGTTCCTAATGAAGGTTAACAAAAAACCGAGGAGTAGTTATGGCTAAACCAAGTGAATGTCCAAAATGCGGAGCTACAGCAGTTGATCCGTGTAAGAAGGAACCAAAAATCGACTGCGTACGAGATGATAAGTAGATTCTAATAACATTAATTAGGTAGTAAAAAGGCTGCGAGGTTACTCGCAGCCTTCTTTTATTTAATACATTTTTTTATTAATTCCAGATTGAAAATATCTAAATAAAAAGCCGACCCAACGAGGCCGGCTTAAGATGATAAAAGGATTTAAAAAAGTTTAATTTAAAATCCTGGTACAACATCCGTTCTGAATAGGGTATCGAGCAAAGTAAGTCCTACTAAGAGGATAAAAAAGGCAATAGAGGCGAGAAAAAGCATCAGGTTAAATCTGTCATCCCAGTACAGATTCATGAAAAATAGAGCAACCAATGTAGCTTTAAAAATAGCTATACCCATAGCAACGATAATAGACCAGGGATCAGGAATATGCACGTAATGAACGCCAACGGTAAGTACTGTTAAGATAAAAAGCGCGCCCGCCACGCCTAATAAAGTTTTATCGGATGAAATGTGATGTCCGCTCATGAGAAAAAACGTTTTTAGTTATCAGTCAATTAGATAGAATAAGGGGAAGAGGAAAATCCAAATAATGTCAACCAGGTGCCAGTACAGGCCTGTTATTTCAACCGGTGTATAGTATTCGCTATCAAAATGGCCCTTCATCGATCGCAAAAGAAGCCAAATCATTAAGCCTATACCAATAACCACGTGAATACCGTGTAGGCCGGTCATTAAATAATAAAGGCTAAAAAAGACATTGGCTTTAGGATGATCTATACCTTCAAAGGCATAGAATTCGCCGGGGAAAATTCCAAGGTGGAATTTATGCGTCCACTCAAAATATTTAATAACCATAAAGACGGCAGCAAGTGCCAGCGTAATGCCAAGGTTTATGGCAATATTTTTTTTCTGGTTAAGCTGAGCCGATTTAATGGCCATTGCTACCGTCAGACTACTACCGATAAGTACAACAGTGTTAACTCCACCCCAAAGCGTATTAAGTTCCTCAGAAGCAAGGGTGAAGAGTTCGGGATACCATAGCCGGTAGACGATATAAGCGGCGAAAAGGCCACCGAAAAAGAGGATTTCAGTTACTAAAAATACCCACATCCCCATTTTTGCAGAATCAAACTGCTGTTCAGCATCTACAAAATGATGCTGTAAAAATTTAGAATGTGTGGAACTTGAATGATTTGCCATAATTCAGATTCTGCTGTTTATAGTTTAATACTCAATTATTCAGCTTTTGCTTCAATTTCATCAGTTGTTTCGGCCTCTTCTCCATGCCCGGTTTCAGCCAGACCAAGCTGGAATTCATCCATTGGCTTATGATAGTCGTACGGGCCATTGATGATTACCGGAGTATAGTTGAAATTATGAAGAGGCGGCAAGCTATTTACCTGCCATTCTAATGCGCGGCTTCCCCAAGGGTTAACCGGTGCCTTTTTGCCGGTATAAATAGATTTCACCAAGTAGTAGAAGATCATTACAAATCCAAAGCCGAGGATGTATGATCCAATAGTAGAAGCTTGGTGGAAAGGCTGAAATTGTTCAATGTAATTGAAATAGCGTCGGGGCATTCCAAGAGAACCCATTACGAACTGGGGAAGGAAAGTAGCATTAAATCCAATGAAAATGATGCCGCATGCAATCTTGGCCATTGTTTCGTTGTACATACGCCCCGTCATTTTAGGCCACCAGTAATGAACACCGGCTAGGAACGCCATCACCATACCACCAACCATCACAAAGTGAAAGTGAGCAACTACATAGTAGGTATCGTGCAGATGTACATTAAGGCCAATTGAGCCGAGTACAATTCCGGTAAATCCACCTACAAGAAAGAGAAAGAAAAAGCCAAATATATAGAGCAGGGGGGATTTTAAATCGATTGAGCCCTTATATAGGGTGGCCGTCCAGTTAAACATTTTAATACCTGTTGGAATCCCCACCAAGAAAGTGAGAAAAGAGAAGACCATAGAGGCCAATGAAGCCTGGCCTGAGACAAACATATGGTGCCCCCAAACCAAAAATCCAATAAAGGCAATAGCTAAGGAAGATAAAGCAATAGCCCAGTAACCGAAAATATGCTTCCTGGAAAAGGTGGTAATCACTTCAGAGACGATTCCAAAACCAGGGACAATCATAATATAAACGGCGGGGTGGCTGTAGAACCAGAAAAAATGTTGGAAGAGTACAGGATCTCCTCCCAGTGCCGGATCGAAAATACCGATTCCTAAAAGCCGTTCCATCCCAACCAGGGCTAGCGTAATCGCCAGTACAGGAGTAGCCATAATCTGGATAATGCTGGTTGCATAGAGACTCCAGGAAAAAAGAGAAAGTTTATCCCAAGTGAGGCCCGGCGCCCGCATTTTATGGATCGTAGTTATAAAGTTTACACCTGTAAGAATAGATGAGAATCCGATAACAAAAACACCAAACACCATGGTAGTGACAGCACCTCCCGTAGTTGATGAATAGGGGGTGTAGAATGTCCATCCGGTATCTATGCCACCATTAACAATAGATATAATTGCGATAAAAGCTCCGGCCAAATAGAGATAATAACTCAGTAAGTTAAGCCTTGGAAATGCTACATCTTTTGCTCCCAGTTGGATAGGAAGAAAAAAGTTACCTAAGGCAGCAGGAACAGACGGCACAAGGAACAGGAACACCATTATGGCTCCGTGCAACGTAAAGAGCTGATTATAAGTATTGGCCTCAATAAAAGTTTTGGCCGGGGTCCAAAGTTCAGTGCGAACCAAAAGGGCCATAATGCCTCCCACAAAAAAGAAGAAGGTGATAGAAGCCAGATACATAAGGCCAATTTTCTTATGGTCAACGGTAGTTAACCAAGCCCATAAGCCCGTTTCCTCATTTAAATAGTGTTTCTCAGGGTCTGCTTCAGGTTCAAAGCGTTGAACCTGAAATTTCTCAAGGTTTGATTCTGCTGTAGCCATGTTAATTCAGTGTTTTTATATATTCGATAATAGCATTGATCTGTTCGTCGTTCAGCTGGCCTTGATAGGTGTTCATTACATCAGGATAGCCATCAACGACTTTTGCACTGGGTTCGAGTATAGATTCGCGGAGGTAGTTTTCATCAACCGTTACGGTAGATCCGTCTGTTAGGGTTTCTTCGCTGTCAAAGACTCCTTGCCAGGTTGGGCCGGTCAGTTGGGTCCCGTCGGTAGAGTGACAGGTTGTACATGCGTACTCCTGAGCGAGTTGTTCTCCCCACTCTGCCGGCTCCATATCTTCAGGTGCTGAACCCCCACCTGCATTATCAGCCAGCCATTTTTTGAATTCGTTTGGTTCATGAACAATTACATTGGCTGTCATATCGGAGTGGGCCGTACCGCAGTATTCAGTACAAAAGATAATTGACTCACCTGGTTCCGGGGCGTTAAACCAGACTTCAGTATAACGTCCGGGTAATACATCCTGCTTTATTCGATAATCGGGAACATAAAAGGAGTGAATAACATCATTAGAATTCATAATCAGCTTAATAGGCCGTCCGGCAGGTACATGTAATTCTCCGGTAGTTCGAGCACCGTTTTCATAGCTAAACTGCCAGAGCCATTTTTGCGCCGTCACGTTAACTTCATATGAATCCTCTGGGGCAACACGTTGATCTATAAAAACCTGATATCCCCATCCAAATACAATGAGTACCATAATAAGCGGAATAACAGACCAGGTTACCTCAAGCTTATTATTATGTGTGATAAGTGGTGTGACCTCATCCTCAGACTTCCGTCGATATTTGATTACAAAGTATACGATGACAGCAATAAGTCCTATGGTAAGGACCAAGCTGCTCAGATGAACAAACCAAAAGAGAGTATCGGTCTGATGGGCCAGCGTTGATTTCGCCGGTGGTAATAGTAAATCGTTAAGCGCGTCCATTCGGTTCCTTTATTTGCTTTTCATTAGTATAATTTCGGTGCCGTAACCACATGAAACCTAAAAATATACCCAGAATGATAAGGGTGGCAAAGCCGCCTATCTGCATAAATCTCCAGGCAACAGGTACATAAGAGTTAGAATCCGCATCGTATTGATAGCAGTAGAGCAATACCTGTTCAGCTGTGCTGCCGATATTTCCATCTGCTGCATCATAGAGTGCATTCCTCATGTCAAATTCATTAAACTTAAGACCATAAAGATATCGGGTAATGGTCCCGTCGGGACTTAAAAACATGATTGCAGCCCCGTGGGCAAAGTCTCCGTTTTCAAGTTTATTATAATCATATCCAATTGTTTCAGTTAATCGTTGGATATTTTCTTTATTGCCGGTCAAAAAATACCAGCCTTCTTCGGCACCTTTACGCTTTAGTTTATTCAAATATTTTTCTTTGTTCTCTGCTGCCAGTTCATAGCTCTCACTGGGATCAAAACTAAAGGTTACAATATTATAGTCAGTGCCCGGATTCCATTTCAAATCTTTTACGCCATTATAAATAGCATCTTTTACCATAGTACAAAGTTGCGGACATTCATAATAGACCGGGTTCAGCAATATCGGTTTATCATTATTAAAAAGTTTTTCCAATGTTACGGAATCTCCCTTTGCATTGGCAAACTTCAAATCCAAGGGGACTTTTGTTCCCAGTTGTTCTGTAACTCCTACGTCCTGAATATTTTCAGGTTTTTGTTTGTTAAGCTGAGCAACAGAGTACATTGGTTGTAGGAACAAGCAACATATTCCTAAAGCTATTCCTACCGAGCGCATAATTTCATATTATTCTATTCTTCATTGACAGCCATTTCATTGATTACGCTGTCTATAGGTACCCTATAGGTACCCTCTTCAAGGTCAACAACACCGAAAGTATTCAGTTTTTCTTCTGCATTTTCCTTTAATTCTTTAGCTTGGTAAAATTCACTTTCAGAAGAAACACGGAGTTGTGTTGTATCCATGTGATATTGATACATTTCAAAAAGCGCCTGTACAAATACGAGAACTAAAATAATACCTAAAACACTCCAGAAAGTGAGGCGTTTATAGTTGAGTTTGTCGTACATCACGCCATGTTGCATGGAGTCTGTTAACTCTTCATCAGAAATATCTACATCAGCTTCTTTTAACTTATCTTTTTGTGCAGTGCTCTCCGTATCCGAGGCTTCTTTAAATGCTTCTTCGCCTCCTTTTTCGAGTTCCGTTGCCCACATAAGAATGACGGAAACAGGAATATCATATTGGTCAGATAATTGCTCAAGATTTTGTTTTTCATTTTCTAAAGCTTTTTGAGCAATCTTTTTCTTGAACTCCGGAGTGTATTTATTTCCTTCGTTAGGCATAACATTAGATCTTTATTTGAACGCAGCAGAGTGTTTCTTTTGCGTTAAAAAGTATTGAATATTTTACTTAGTGTTTATTAAGAGAACTTTCCAACTGTGGATCCTTAACGGGTACCATTTTGCTTTGCTTAAACTTACGGAAAAATAAGCCCAGAAAAATCCCCCCAAGTCCAAAAAAGCTGGTTATGCTCATCCAGTTAAAATGGAAGCCGTGATGATCGAGAACCGGCATAACAATCCAGTAGAGTTCAACAAAATGGGAGACAAGTATTAACACTGAAATGCTTCCTACAACCTTAGAATTGGACTTTGCCCTTTTTGGTAGTAAAACTATGAAAGGAATCACAAAGCGTCCGAACAAATAGAAATAGGCCAAATATTCATAACCTCCACTAAGACGCTCTAAAAACCAAAGCGTTTCTTCCGGGATGTTGGCGTAATAGATTAATAAAAATTGACTAAATGCGATGTAGGCGTAAAATACCGTAAACCCAAAGAGCTGGACACCGAGGTCGTAAATATGTCCTTTTTTAATAGTGGAAGTCAGTAAATTTTTGCTCCAAAGAAAGAATATGATAAGTATGAGTGCTGCAAAGAGCCCCTGGAAACTCATGGCAAAGTAATAAACTCCGAAAATGGTAGAATACCAATGGGGATCGAGCACCATTAGCCAGTCGAAAGAGGCAAAGCCAAGTGTAATAGCAAAGAAAAATAATCCTGGACCACTCACTTTACGCATCAATGTTTGAAGTCCCCAATCACCGGTTTCATCCATTTCCACGGAATTGCTATACAAGCTGTATCCCAGATAGCTCCACAGTCCAAAATAGATGAACTGGCGAACGATAAAGAAAGGAGTATTCAAATAGGGAACCTTTCCTTCCAGGACGGGATCATGTGCAATGGCATCCGCATGGGTCCAGTGAAAAAGCGTGTGCATTCCAAAGAAAATAGGAATTATAAAAAGGCCCCAAATCCAAAAATTTGAAGAAATAGCTTCCGGAATTCTTCGAATGGCTACACTCCAATGAGATCTCGTTAAATGCTGAACCATTACAAAGAATAAGCTGGCCAGTGCAAAACTGGAAAAGAAAGTAAAGTTAACCAGATATGAGAAGAAAAACTGGCCGTGGTCTAAGTAATAGCCAATACCACTGGCCAATAACCCTACCACACCAACACCAAATAGCGATTTGGTAATATTCAGGTCAGAGGGAAAGTCCAGCGTATCTGTTAATTTAGGCTTGCTCATAATTTTTTAAACACAATTAAGCTTTTGGTGTAAGCATTTTAAAATTTAACGTAATGCTTTAATATAATCTGTAATTTCCTGCAACTCCTGATCAGACATCAAATCTCTGAAAGAGGGCATATTATCGTTGTATCCCTGTACTACCTTAGCACCGGGATATTGTATCGACTCTTTTATATAACCTTCATCAGCAACTATTGTGGAATCATTCTTAAGTTTTCGCTCATTTCCATACAACCCTCTAAGGGGTGGTGTCAGCTGATTTGAACCATCAATAGGGTGACAACTCTGGCATTTATGTTGTTCAAAAAGTGTTTTGCCCCTTTGAGCACTGGTTGTAAGCGTATCTGCTTGTTCAGTTGTAACCGTATCTGTTGTATTGTCGGTATCCACGGAGTTACTTACTTTCTTTTGCAATAGGAGACTCATCAGTTGCAGTATCAGAAGTTTCTTGCGCAGATACATTATTACTTGGCTCAGGTTCCATATTCCCTTCAGGCGGTTCCTGGTCACTTAATGATTTTATATATTCAATCAGTGAATTGATCTCGCTTTCGCTAAGATGATCATAGGGAACCATAGAGGGTGGATACCCTTCAGCAACTTTTGCCGATGGTTCTACAATTGATTCATGCAAATAATCTTCGTCCGCAATTACCGTTGATCCATCCTCAAGAGGACGTTCCGAGCCATACAAATTCTGCCAGGTTGGTCCAACCATTGAGGAACCATCCGTAGAGTGACAGGCTCCACATGCATTTTCTGTAGAGATAGTTTTTCCTCGCTCTACTGAAACTTCACCGCCATCTTCAGCAGCAGGTTCCTCAGCCTGTGCGTCCGCCATTTGCTGCTCAAACTCATCTTGCAGTGCAGCGATATCAACGTCATAGCTACGCAGCTGTTCTTCAGTAGCATTTTGACTTCTTTGGAGAGCACGTACATAAGCAACAATTGCCCAGCGGTCTTTGACTCCTATCTGTTTACCATATGCGGGCATATTACGAATACCGTCCGAAATAACAGAATACAGATAGCCATCGGCTTGGTTTCTCAGGCGATCGGAATGAAAGCTTGGCGCGGGCACATAACCATAGTTATTTTCCATGATAATGCCATTACCAGCCCCGGTTCCACCATGACAGGGGGTACAGAATACGTCGTACTGATCCTTACCCCGGTAAATAAATGATTTTGTGAGATCAACGGGAATCTCTTGTACGTAGCTGCTGTCTTCATTTATTCCATAATATAACGCTTTGTCGTCTTTTAACTTGCCGCGGGCGACCGTCCCTTCAACCGGCTGACGCATGGCCCGATTATCGGCAAAAAATTCATTTCGTTCTTGTGGATCAAATCGTTCCTGTTGATCCATATTCATATTAGGATGAATCGGAGGCTTTTCCGAGGTTTGACCGCGGCATGAAGTCAGGACAATGGGCAAAGTAATAGCCGCCAGAAGTAAATAGTTAGTAGCTTTCATCGGATTGTAATGCAAAACTATAGATTGTATTTGTTAATTATTCCGAATCGTAAACGGTTTCTATGTGTGAAGCTCCATTCTCACGAAACAGCTGAGATACTTTTTCTTCGGCAAAAAGATCGTCGGAGGCTTCAATACACACGAAAAAACCATCGTCCGAAGCTTTATCAAAGCGATCAACGTTAAAAAGAGGGTTGTTAAACCGTGGAAGTTTATTTAAGGATAACATTCCGAAAACAGCTGCAAAAGCAGAGAGTAACACGGTAATTTCAAAAGTAATAGGAACATAAATGGGATAGTTAATAAAAGGCTTTCCACTGATGTTCATTGGATATTCATAACCCATTACCCAGATCATCAACGACAGGGCTCCAATCATGCCTGTCAGTGCTCCGCCCAATACAATCCAGCCCAATGGGGATTCTTTAATACCCATGGCTTTCTCCATCCCATGGATAGGAAAAGGGGCATAGGTATCAAAATCCTGATACCCGGATTTTCGTACCGAATTGGCGGCATCCACCAACTCTTTTGGATTACGGAACTCCGCTAAAACACCGTGAACTTGTTTGTTTTCAGATTCCATAAAATATTATTCTCTAAACAGTTTGCTCTTGTTGAACCACTACAGGCTCAGTTTTCGCTTCTTCAAATTCATTATTCTCATCGTAGTTATGTGGATCGGCTTGCGGCATCACACCTTTAACTTCTGCAATGGCAACCATTGGCAGGAATCGGAGAAAAAGCAGGAAAAAGGTGAAAAAGAGTCCGAAAGTACCAATGTAAGTCAATATATCCCAAATGGTCGGGGAGTAGTAGTCCCACGCAGAAGGCATAAAATCGGTTGCAAGTGAGGCAACAGAAATCATAAATCGCTCAAACCACATGCCGATATTTACAATAATGGAGATGATGAATGTCGCAACAACATTTCGCCGAATACTCTTGATCCATAAAAACTGGGGTGTAACCACATTGCAGAACATAAGTGTCCAGAATCCCCAGGCATAAGGTCCTACCACATATAGCCAAAAAATACCTTGTTCATATATGTAGCCACTGTACCAGGCAACGAAACCCTCGGTTAGGTAAGCAAACCCAACCAGATTACCGGTCAATAGTAATACAAGGTTCATCTTTTCCATGATGTCGATGTTCATGATATCTTCGAGCCCATAAATTTTTCGGGCGATTAACATCAGGGTAAGAACCATTGCAAAACCAGAAAAAATAGCTCCTGCAACAAAATAGGGCGGAAAAATAGTACTGTGCCATCCGGGAATAACTGAAACGGCAAAGTCAAAGGATACAATAGTGTGGACTGAGAGTACCAATGGTGTTGCCAGTCCGGCCAGGATCATATAAGCCTTTTCATAATTCCACCAGTTGCGGAAACTACCAGTCCATCCCAAAGCTGCAATACCGTAAGAAATTTTAGCAACTTTGCTTTTTGCTTTATCGCGCAGTGTTGCAAAGTCGGGAATAAGTCCCACATACCAGAAAAGTAGGGAAACCGTAAAATAGGTACTTACGGCAAATACATCCCATAGGAGCGGACTTGAGAAATTAGGCCAGGCTGCCATCTGGTTGGGAATAGGAAAAACCCAGTAGATTACCCAGATACGACCTACGTGAATAGCAGGGAAAATACCCGCACACATCACAGCAAAGATCGTCATAGCCTCCGCAAAGCGGTTAATAGCCGTTCGCCAACCTTGCCTGAAAAGGAATAGAATCGCTGAAATAAGTGTTCCTGCGTGACCGATACCAACCCACCAGACAAAGTTAATAATGGCCCAACCCCAGCCTGCGGGATTGTTTAATCCCCATATACCGGTACCTTCCCAAATCAGATAGCCAATTGCTCCCAAAAGAACAAGAAGTAAAATATTTGCGAGTCCAAAGGCCAGATACCATAATTTAGGAGTGGGCGATAAGGGAGTTTTGGCAATAAGATCGGTAATATCCCCAAAATTATGATCGCCTTTTACGAGTTTTGGCTCTGGTACGTATTGATAATCTGTGCTCATCGTAAATTTATTGAAAATTAAGCCAATTTGGGATTGGGATTACGAAGTTTAGCAAGATACGACGTTCGAGGTCGTGTATTTAGCTCTTCAAGAAGCAGATAGTTACGGTTGTCCTTCTTTGCTTTAACTACTTCACTTTCTGGATCGGTAAGATCTCCAAAATAGATAGCATCTGCGGGACAAGCCTGTTGACATGCTGTTTCTACAGCTCCATCTTTAGGTTTCTTGGTTTCACCGTTTGTTTCAATGCTTCGATTGATCTTGGCACGGTTTACGCGCTGCACACAATAGGTGCATTTTTCCATCACACCACGGAATCGTACGGTTACTTCCGGATTCATTGCCATCTGAACGATTTCGGGATCGTCGCCGGTCGTCAAAAATTCCTTAGAGTAATTAAAGAAGTTGAAACGGCGAACTTTATAGGGACAGTTATTTGCACAATAGCGAGTACCAATACAACGATTATAGGTCATTTGGTTCATGCCATCATCACTATGAGTGGTTGCCGCAACAGGACAAACCTGCTCGCAAGGGGCCAGCTCGCAGTGCATACATGGCACAGGCTGATGTAACGCTTTGGGATTGTTTACATCTCCGTCAAAATAGCGGTCGTTACGTATCCAGTGCATTTCGCGCCCTTCACTTACTTCTCGCTTACCAATGACTGGGATATTATTCTCAGCCGTACATGCTATAGTACAAACGCCACAGCCGGTACAGGCATTAAGGTCAATCGCCATTCCCCATTGCGGCTCGTCGGCTGGATATTCTTGCTCATCAATAGAGTTAAAAATAGAGAGCGGACGATCTTCGCCATGTTCCTCCGCATAGGATAGACCCGGCATTTCGGCATCATATGAAGATTCATAAGAAGAGAAATTAGGGTCTTCACGGTATTCCTGAAGGGTAGCGTGACGCAGCAGCGATCGCCCTTCCATTGTATTGTGATCCTGCGTACAGGCAATTTCGTAAGTTCTGTTGGTCTTTTCTATGGAAATATTATCCGCAACAAGCATGTTTTCAGTAGTGCGAAGCGGATAAGTATCCGTTCCCATGGTATTGGCAACACGCCCGATGCCTTCCCGTCCATACCCAACGGTAATAGTAATGCTGTCATCGGCATGTCCAGGTTGTACCCAAGCCGGGATCTCAATCGTTGTTCCATCTACAGTGATGGAAACCACTTCAACTTCTGATTTTCCAAGTCCGGCCTCCGTAACTCCAAGTTCGTCTGCGGTCTTTTTACTCATCAAAGCCACATTATCCCAAGTTATTTTTGTCATCGGCTTGGGAAGTTCCTGCAGCCAGCCATTATTGGCATATCGACCGTCGAATACGGTTGAATCCGCCCGAATGACAAGCTCCATTCCTTCTGAGGGCTGAGCTTCACCGACAAAGGTCGCTGCCTGGGAACCAAACTCTTCCGCAATATTGACCGAAACAGTGGGATACTCCTCTTCTTCAGCTACTCCGTCATGGAGCACTCTTTCCCATTGGTCTTGGAAGTTTGAGGTAAAGTAATCTTGCCAGGTTTCCTGAACCAGATCGAAGCCATCGCTTTCTTCTCCGGTTAGAATCGTATTCAGAAACTCTATTTCACTGATTCCGGAATAAAGCGGTTCAATCTGTGGCTGTATGATGGAGCGCGTCCCCGTATAAGAAGTTCCATCGCCCCAAGCCTCAAGAAAATGGGCACGGTTAATGTGCCAGTTAGCTAATTTAGACGTTTCGTCGTAATAGTCGGAGAGATGGACAACCTGCTCGGCATTTGAGATCGCCTCAGGAAAGTTAAGGTCGGCCGGAGCGGTAAATGCCGGGTTGGTTCCCACTAATACTACTGTATCAATGGTTCCACTGTTAAGATTGTCAACCAATTCCGTAAATGCTTCCTGATTGTTCTGGTCCTCAATGTGGGGCACATCATAATAACTGACCGTTTCTCCGGCATTGCCAAGCGCAACATTCATGGCTGCTATTGTGGCATGCAGGGCAGGTTTATGATCCCGTCCAACTGTTAGTATGGAATCACCACGGTTTTCTAGTAGTTCTTCTGCTAATACGGGAATCCATTCGTGATCAGAAAACTCATTGCTGTATCCATTAAAGGCTTCTAGTCCGCTTACCGATTGGGACAGTTCAGCAGCCAGGGCATAGACAAATAGTTCAATATCACCCGACTTGATTCGCAATCGGTTATCGGCATTTGATCCGGTGAGTGAAAACGTACTCTCAACCGTGTAAAGTCGGGACATACCATCTTCCGGAGAGCTTACGCTTCGTCCATCCGTAAATTGTTTGGTATCCTCAACGCTATTTTTGTTAGCCGCGGGATTCAGGAAATCGTCATCAAAAGAAACGATGACATTTGCCTGTCCAAAGTGATTGTACGTTCGCAGGCGTTGTCCAAAGGCAATATTTGTGCCTTCAAGCGCATGATCTTCTCCAAAGGGTTCATATGTAATCCACTGTGCGTTGGAGAATGTCTCCAGTGCCTGCTCCTTTAGGCGACTGTAGGTAATGGATGAGTTTGCCTCCGATATAAAAGCAATATTTTGATCGGTGTTGGCAAAATGCTCGCTGCAAAATTCAGCAAAAGCACTGACAGATGACCGTTCGCCATCCTTGCGGATATAGCGTGAACGGTCTGGATCGTACATATTTAACAGTGATCCCTGGCCGAATATACTGGTATTGCCCTTGCTGGCGGGATGAAGCTCATTTCCTTCCACCTTGCTGGGTCTGCCCTCATTATTTTCTACGACAATACCTGCCAATGCATCTTGGAAGGGCATTGCTGAAGCATAATAGAGAGGATTGCCTGGTACAATATCTTCCGGCTCCTCGCTATAAGGCATAATCTTTTGAACCGGTCGTCGACAGGCAGCAAATCCAGCCAGGGCAATAGAAGCCCCCATAACACGCAGGAAGCTTCGCCTTGATACCTGATCATTTAGTTCAGTAGCATTTTCAGGGAACTCACGCTCGACGAACTTTTCATACTCCTCATTTTTGGCAAGTTCGCCCAGACTTTTCCAGTAATTGGGACTTGTTACTTCTTCGCTCATTCGGTTACGATTGCATTAATTCAGATTCGTTCGGTTTCTTGCTTCCATCCATTGATATTAATAATGGCAACTCTGGCAATAGGTTGGAGCGTTGATATTATTCTTAGATACCAGCTCTCGTCCTTTTTCTATCTGATTTTCAACTTTATAACCCATTGTTGTGACTTCTTCAATGGGACGAACATGTTGTTCGGGGTTTCTGTGACAATCAAGGCACCAGCTCATACTCAGGGGTTCTACTTGACGAACAACATCCATACGATCTATGCGGCCATGGCAGCTTTCACATCCAACTCCAACATTTACATGTGCTGCATGATTAAAAAAGGCATAGTCAGGAAGGTTGTGGACTCGAATCCATTCAATGGCTTCTCCTGTTTCCCAGCTCTCCCGAACTTTTTGGACTTCTTCTGGATTCTGTGTTCCATCAATTTGGCTGTGGCAGTTCATGCATGTCTCGGTTCCGGGAACATTGGCCTTGTCAGAATTAAAAACATCTGTGTGGCAATACTGGCAGTCAAAATCCAGCTGACCGGCATGTAACTTATGGCTGAATTGCACGGGTTGTTCAGGAGCATAGCCAACATCTGTATATTCAGGGGAAAAGTAGTACCAAACGCCGGCTACAGTTGCTGTCGCAATAATAATAAGCCCTAAAAGAATTTGGCGTGGAACATCATTTGCCCATTTTGGAAAAATCTGAGCCATAGGTCACGTGAAATTTATCGTTACTTATTAATCAAATGATTGTAATAGTTTCGGCCTGAAGGTATGGAAAATCCACCTTTTTTAGAACCCGTAAAAATGCCTTGGCAAATATTTAAATCGATTCTAAATAGGACCGCCTTATTAACTGCCTGTACAAATTGATGGGCAAAGATATAATCTATTTTTAAAAGATGCTTAATTAAAGTCTATTTTATCTGAAAATTAAGATTTTTGCTGAGAATGCTTTTCTATGTAGGCGAGGGAATTCTTTCACTAGGTGGAAATCTTATTTGTATATTATACCCGGTTTAAAATTTGACTCTAGATCTATTTCTTAATGAATTCTGAAAATCCGTATACCTTGAAACTCCTTAAGGATATAAGTTTATCCAAAGCGATAGGAGTTATCCTTGCTATTAGCGCGGGAGCACTTGGTTTTTTGTTTTGGCTGATCTATTTCAAGGGTGGGGAAGATTACAGTTCTGAATTAGTTGCCAGCTTACCAGCGCTTAATGCTTTATTAAATAGTACAAGTACGGTACTATTATTATTTGGTTTCCAGGCTATCAAGCAACAGAACATTACACGGCATATGAAGTTTAATTTGACTGCATTCGTAACTTCTTCTCTTTTTCTTATCAGTTATGTTATTTACCACAACTTTCATGGCGATACTCCTTTTACCGGTGAGGGATACATTCGTCCTATCTATTTCTTCATATTAATATCTCATATTATTCTTTCGACACTGGTCATGCCCATGATTCTAACCAGTTTTTATTTGGCGTTTTCCGGTAAAATTCAATTACATCGCAAGGTATCCAAAGTAACATTACCGGTTTGGCTTTATGTATCGGTAACGGGGGTTGTGATATTTTTTATGCTCCGTGCCTATTCCTGATTAAGATAAGTACCCGACTGTAAAACGAAATTTTGATCTTTTGATTGTAGGCAGGTAAAGATCAAAGATCAGGGGGGATATTAAAGGCCTCCGTCGATGGAGGCCTTTAATAATAGAAGTAGAGAGATAAAAGGGTTATCAGTAAGGATACTAGGTGAAATGTTTAAATCAAGAAATCTTCTCCTACTTCCGGAATCCAAACTTCTGTGTTTGTGGACTCTTCCGTAAATTCTTTAAAATCTTCAGGATCGCCCGTCAGTACAGGAAAAGTCCCATAGTGAATAGGCACCGCATAATCGGCCTGGATTAAGTCACATGCCATTGCTGCTTCCTGTGGAGCCATCGTATAGTGGTCGCCCATAGGTACGGCAATAATATCCGGTTCATAGAGTTCTCCATATAACTCCAAATCATAAAAAATATTGGTATCTCCCAAATGGTAAAACGTAATGTCATCGTCGAATGCAACAACAAGTCCTGCGGGATCTCCGGCGTAATCACCCTGAAAAGAAGAGCTGTGATTGGCGGATACCATGGATACGGAAAAATCATCGAATGAAACGGTGCCTCCTTTGTTGAATTCAACCGCCTGATCTTCACTTAGTCCGTGCTTACCAACAAGCAGTCGGGATAGCTCAACCATCGTAGCTACCGTACAACCGGTTTTTTCGGCAATATCCAGAGTATCGCCTACATGGTCTTCATGTCCGTGGGTAAGCAGAATATAATCAATGTCATCCTGCTGAGCATATTGATCTGGGGTTGTTGGATTTTGTGAAAGAAAAGGATCGATTAATATCTTTTTCCCGGCGGGACTTATAAGTTTAAAGGCCGAATGTCCCAGCCATTGTGCTTGAACTGCTGTTTCCATAATAATCAAAATTTAAGGTTAATTATGATTTTCGTTAAAAAGCTGTTGACTATCCGTAATCATTGTGTTATAAATGAGTTTCAAAGGTGCATAAAGCAGGAGGCTCCATGCGAATGATACACACTATCGAAGTTAGATTATTATCACAACTTTTTAAACGGAATCATTCCCCGCACCTTTGTTGCATATCTAAATAAAACGATCACTTAAATACTATTAAGGAGTTTTTTATGGCAGAACGTATTAAATTACATCCGGAAACGCCCCATGTTAAACGTATTTTTGAAATTGCTGATAAGATTAAGCAGGGGGATGTAATACTTTTTCCTACCGACAGCCAGTATGCAATTGGCTGTGACTATAAAAATAAAAAAGGTATTGAGAGAATCCGGGAGATCCGTCAACTGGACAAAAACGATCACTTAACAATTTTATGTGATTCTCTTTCTGGTATCTCAAAGTTTGCTCATATTTCTGATCATAATTTTAAGCTGATTAAACGACTTATCCCGGGTCCTTATACTTTTATTCTGCCGGCAACAAAAGAAGTACCCAAACTGTTGGTTCATCCAAAGAAAAAAACCGTTGGTATTCGGGTGCCGGACTATCCTATAGCTCAGGGACTGGTTCGGGAGGTAGGACATCCGATGCTGGCAATTACAGCCAAAAAGCCGGAAATGGAGGAAGAAGCTTTAAATACTTATGAACGAGAACCATTTTTGAGAGAATTTGAGAAGCAGGTAGATATTATTATTGACAATCAGCAAGAATTGCCATCGCGAGGTACATCTATTTTGGATATGACCGATGATAATACCAAGCTATTGAGAGAAGGCCTTGGAATGGAGGCATTGGAAGAAGTGTTTCGGATGCAACGGGAACCATTAGAGGAAGTTAGTTAAAATTAATTATATGAAAATAGCAATAAATACAGGCGGTGGGGATGCTCCCGGGCTCAATGCAGCTATTCGGGCAGCAACGCTAGCCGCCTTAAAGAGAGGCTGGGAAGTTTATGGCATTAAAAATGGGTATGGATCTATTTATACCGATGAACCATTTATAAAAATGGATGCGGAAACGGTCCACGGAATTACAATGCAGGGTGGGACCATCCTGGGTACTGCAAACAGGGGTAATCCCTTTGAAATGCCTCATCAGAAAGAAGATGGTACATGGACGACAAAGGATGTATCCGATCGCCTCGTAAAAACCTTTAAAGAATATGATATTGATGCCCTTATCGCCATAGGTGGAGATGGCTCAATGAATATAGCCAGCAAGCTTATTAAGAAGGGGATTAACATTGTTGGTGTTCCAAAAACCATCGATAATGATATTTATGGCTGTGATGTAACGCTCGGTTTTGATACAGCTATTGATATAGCAACCGAGGCCATAGATCGCATAACTACGACGGCCGAATCTCACCATCGACTGATGGTGGTGGAAGTGATGGGGCGGTATGCAGGCTGGATTGCTCTTTATGCCGGTATCGCTTCCTCGGCGGATGTGGTGCTCATTCCTGAAATACCGTTTTCTTACGATTCCATCGAAGAAAAGATTAAAGAGCGAGAAGCCAACGGACGCCATTATACGATGATTGTGGTGGCGGAAGGGGCCAAGGCACAGGACGGAGAAGTTGTTACCAAGGGTAAAAGTGTGGGTCAACAGGTACAACTCGGCGGTATTGCTGATCGCATTGCGGATGAGTTGAGTGAACGAACGGGGAAAGAATCGCGCACGGTTGTGTTGGGACATTTACAGAGAGGGGGATCTCCATCTACCTATGACCGTCTCATTTCGCTCCGTTTTGGAGCAGCCGCAATACGTTGCGTGCAGGAACATGATTATAATAAATTGGTAGTTTTACAGGATAATCAACTCAAGCGTGTTCCTATCACCAGCATTGAAGGTAAGATGAAATCTGTTTCACTGGATAGTGACACTGTGCAAACTGCAAGAGATATTGGCGTTTGCCTGGGGGATTAATATGGGTATTTTCGATACGGTTAAAGAAGCTTTTTCTTCATCGGGGCGTGCTGATTTTTGGAACGATTTGGATAATATAAGCCAAATTGAAGCAGCTATTTTAGCCTCTGAACATCGTCCACAATTAATCTATAAGCACAGTTCCCGGTGTAGTGTCTGTTTCTTTGCAAAGAAACAGATTGAAGAGATACCGGAGACTATACGGGAGCAGCTTGATCTGTATTTTGTCGATGTAATAGGTTGGCGGGAAGTATCCGATGCGATTGCAGAAGAGTTTTCCATTACCCATGAGTCGCCTCAATTGTTGATAATATACGACAGGGAGGTTGTATGGCATGGGTCACATCGGGAAATACAGTCGGATATGATTACAGATAAGTTGCGGGAACACCTTTAGTTTCGCTTTAAAAGCTCTTTGAAGTTCTGCTCAAAAGGAGGCTTCACAATACCTTTTTCAGTGATATAAGCCGTAATATACTTATTGGGAGTGATGTCAAAAGCGGGATTATAAGCTTCAACTTTTGAGGGAGCTATTTCTGTCCCTTCAAAATGGGTAACTTCCTCACTTTCCCGTTCTTCATGGGAGAATGCATCTCCTGCCTGTAGTTCCATATCAATTGTGGAAAAAGGAGCCGCAACATAAAAAGGGATGTTATTTTCCTTGGCTAAAACCGCAAGGGGATAAGTTCCCACTTTACCTGCCGAATCTCCATTAGCAGCAATATGATCGCTGCCAACAAGTATCAAATCCACCTCTTTTTGGTGCATTAATAGTCCGGCTGTTGAGTCAGTAATTAATGTCATTGGAATTTCGGCATTTTTAAGCTCCCATGCCGTAAGCCGTGCTCCCTGGAGGAGAGGCCGCGTTTCACTTACCCAAACTTTTAGATCTGTATTGTTCTTATGAGCCTGAAAAATAGCGGAAAGGGCCGTTCCATATTTTCCGGTAGCTAAACTTCCGGTATTGGCATGGGTAAGAATACGAGCTTTTTTCGGGATGAGATCCATCCCATATTCACCAATTTTTTTACACCCTCTTTTGGTCTCGTCATCGATGGTAATAGCTGTTTTAAGTACAATATCCTTAATTTCAGCTATTTCTTTCTCCTCATGTGCCTGGATGGTTTTTTGGATTCTATTTAATGACCATTGTAGATTCCGGACAGATGGGCGAGCAGATTCCAGGTATTCCGATAGTCGTTTTACTTCGATAGAAAAACTATGGAAAGAATCATTGGGTAGTTCTTTGATTCCGAGATATAAGCCGTAGGCCGCCGCAATCCCAATGGCTGAAGCCCCTCGTATGCGTTCCTTTTGAATAGCCTCCCAAATGCGCCCCACATCGCGTATGTCACTATAGACTTCTCTACCAGGCAAATAAGTTTGATCGAGAATGCGGAGATGGTCTTCGCGCCATTCAATAGATTGAATAGCAGCATCGCTATCATTGCTCATATATTATTTTGTCTAAAGAATCTAGAAATTATTTTTTCAAAGAAGCCAATTGTTTGTACCCCAACTGATCCCTTTTCTTTGAAGGAAAAGCTAAGCTTTGAAAGGATCAGCAATCTTGACCAAACTTATTGATTTGCGGGTAAAATTTCTAATATTTTGTAATTTAGTTCTAATATCCGGTTACAATCCCGTTACCCCTGGGATCTGCAGCGCCGTATTTGATTCCTGTCTCATCAATATAAATAGTATGAGCTTGTCCTGAGCTTTCAATTGATTTTAATTTGTGTCCCAATTCTTCCAGGCTATGTTGGGTATCGGGACTTAAAGTATACTCCTCATAATAGAGTGTATCGGGCATCCACTGGTGATGGAAACGGGGGGCCGAGTTTGCTTTTTGAGTCGGCATTTCAAAAACGGCCATATTCAAAAAATTATGGAGGGTTGCAGTGATAATGCGTGGTCCGCCAGCGGCCCCCAATACCATGCGTACTGAATCATTCTTTGTTACGATGGCAGGCGACATACTGCTAAGCATTCTTTTTTGAGATTTTATAGCATTTGCTTTTCCCTGTATCAACCCAAACATATTAGGTTCGCTCGGTTCGGCTGTAAAGTCATCCATCTCGTTATTCAGAAAGAAACCGGCCCCGTCAACAGCGACCTTACTACCGAAGTTACCGTTGAGAGTAGTGGTAACAGCTACGGCATTTCCCTGTTCATCTACTATTGAGAAGTGGGTTGTCTCTTTGGATTCTGGAAAGGGAATATCACCATGATCAATTTTATCACTGTTTGAGACGGTATCCCAGCTAAAACTCTTCATGCGTTTTTTGTTATAGGCAGAATCCAAAAGTTTATCCTGTGGAATATTTACAAAGTCGGGATCGCCTAAAAAGTGGGCGCGGTCGGCAAACGCACGCCGCATGGTTTCAGTCAAAAGATGAATATATTTTGCGGAGTTAAATCCTAATTTTTTAAGATTATAGGGATTTAACATATTCAATATTTGAGCAATAGCAATACTTCCACTGCTGGGGGGCGGCATTATATGGAGATTAAAGTCTCTAAATGGAGTACGAACGGGTGTCCGCCAGATACTTTCATAAGCCTTGAGATCTTTGTGGGAAATTAGTCCACCCTGATTTTCCATCTCTTTCACAATTAGATCTGCCGTATGTCCTTCATAGAATCCTGCGCGACCGTTTTTCGCAATGCGCTCTAATGTTTTGGCCAAATCAGCTTGGACAAAATGTTCATTTTCTTTCCATTTAGTACTGTCTGCTTTCAGAAAGTAGCGTGATGTCCCCTCATATTTTCCCAAAACCTTCCGGTAGTTGTTTAGCGTTTCGGTTTGTTTATAGGAGAGCGGATAGCCGTTACGGGCCAACTTAATGGCGGGTTCAATAACTTCTTTAAGGGAGAGAGTCCCATATTTATTGAGAGCCTTCACCATGCCATCGACGGTTCCGGGAACCCCGGAAGCCAAGGCCCCTTCACGACTAAGTTTGGGGACATATTGTCCATCCCGAATATACATATCCTTGTCTGCCTTAAGCGGGGCCTTTTCCCGAAAGTCCAGGGCTATACTGCTGCCGTCTTCGAGGTGAATCACCATGAATCCACCGCCTCCGATATTGCCGGCGCGGGGTAGGGTTACTGCGAGAGCAAACTGGACGGCCACTGCTGCATCAATGGCATTGCCACCCTGTTTGAGTATACGACGTCCAACTTCAGATGCATGCTTTTCAGCGGTTACAACAATTCCATTTTCATAAGACTTTGTCCATCCTATCTGGGCCTTGATTTCAAGTGGTAAGCTTAAAAAAAGAGATATAGTAAAAATCCAAAACGGACATCGATAAAAATACGTGGTCTTCATCAGCCTACTCATTTTGTTTATTTTTTTCGCTAGGGTGATTTTATAGAGAGTGCTGGGTACTATACAATAAATGAGATTATTCCTGAAATGAGTATAGATATAAAATTATGGGAAATCACATCAAATCGGAGTGGGTTTATTCGACTGTAATTCGAAACCTAATCATAGATCATATCCAGATTTATGGATTGATATAATGATAAGCATAAAATATCGAAGAAATTTTCGGCTTAACCCATCAATAATTAATATGATGAGTGCTATTTATCTAAATAGTTGTTTTGTTTTGCTTCATGTATTGCATTCAGCAAAAGACGTACCTCCAAAAGGAGTTTATGATCATCCTTACACTTATCCTTTATAAATTTTTTTTGTTCCTGTATAGTGTTTAGTGATAAAGCCTGATCGACTATTAATTCAATTTTTTTCCACCGTTGTTGTTTCATAGTCCCTCTCTTTACTAAGGCGTTTTACCTTCCTTCCAATATTATATGCGTAAAGGAAATGTAAAAAAGGCCAAATTTTATTGATACGAAAAGAAATCGTTTTTCGATATATCGGCCAGGTGAATCGATTTGATCCAATTTGTATGAACCTTACGTATATAACTATGTATCGATTTTCATTTATTCACTATTTCTAAATAACATTTCTATAAAGTTATGTATCGACTATCAAGAATCATGACGTTAATTGTAATTATAATCTTACCGTTTTTCTTGGGCTGTGAAGGTCCACAGGGACCAAACGGGTCACAAGGTCCACAGGGACCTGAGGGTCCGGTTGGACCGGCCGGGGAGGACGGTAGTGTGATGTATTCAGGACAAGGAGGACCTAGTGCTGATATTGGAGATAATGGTGATTATTACCTGAATCAAAATACCGGTGAGCTGTACGGCCCCAAAGACAGCGACGGCTGGGGGAATCCGATTATTGTATTGATGGGGGAAGACGGCCAGGATGGAGCTGACGGAGAAGACGGTACCCAGATCCACGCCGGAAGTGGAGCCCCGGACGCCTCTGTTGGAGTAGTGGGCGATTTTTATATCGATACGGCTAACCAAAACCTGTACGGACCGAAAACAGACAACGGCTGGGGCAGTGCGATTGACCTGAACGGTGAAGATGGGGCCGACGGACAAGATGGAGCTGATGGGGAAGACGGGAGTCAGATTTATTCGGGCTCCGGAAGCCCTGATGCCTCGCTGGGAACCACCGGTGATTATTATTTTGATACCGCCAATAAGGATTTGTACGGCCCTAAAACGGACAGCGGCTGGGGAACGCCCACGAACCTGAGTGGCGATGACGGACAGGATGGGGAAGACGGCAGCCAGATTTATGCCGGCACGGGTACCCCCGATGCGTCGCTGGGAGTTGAAGGAGATTATTACCTTGATAAAAGCAGCTATGAGTTATACGGACCTAAAACAAATAATGGCTGGGGTACTCCTATAAACTTGAAAGGGGCGGATGGCAATGCCAATGTAACGCGGTATATTTTCCCAGCTCACGACTTTTCATTTGATTCTAGCTTTAATGAATCAATAAATATAGACGGTGATGATGTAAATGAAAGTGTCTGGCTTGCGTATATGGTTAGTACTAATGGATGGAAATACCAAATTACCAACGGGGAGGCATATGGTTCAGTTTATAAATTTTATCACGCTACAAGTAGTGCCATTATGGTAATTGATTTAAAAGAGGGCACGGGTGAGGTCTATGATCCAATCGAGATCGTACGAATTGAATCCAGTGAAACGGTGGATTACCGCAAGCAGAAAGGGGACTCCATCATTCCCGATGATTTGGATACCTCCGACTATGAAGCCGTAGCGGACTATTATAACTTTTACAGTGAATAGTAATCAGTTGTTAAGAATGGTATTTAATCGCTGATTATACCTATTAGCATAAATATGTTTGGAAGGTAGTAAAACTTCAAAAGGCTCTGCTGAAAGGCAGGGCCTTTTTATTTTCGTCAATGCATAACAAGACTTTCTGTTTGGTATTGCAAATGTGAATTTGTCCCCATCCCGTAAGAGATTACGCATAGTACTATGTAGAATTTTTAAAGGTGAACCAAAGTTCAATATTATGCAAAAATCGATATTTACCCTATTCTTTTCACTGTTAATACTATTTTTTGTTTCTTGTGATAACACCGGTACCGAACCAGAACCCCTCGAATTTGTAACTGAACCTTCTGATGATTTAACACAAATGATTGAAGAAACTCCGAGTGATTTTACCTGGGAGTATTTCGGGCCAAATATTCAAATTAGCCTTCAGTCAGATAATGACTGGGAAGGAGAACTGGTATTATCCGGTTTCCAGATTGCAAATAATGAAATTATAGATCGAATTACCACTAATTCCTATCCGGCTAATTCTGAAATGCTATCCGGAGATGGTATTCTTGGAAGTGATTTAACTATCGATTTTCACGTCCCGGGTTGGGGTGATTGGAAAGTAATATCCGATATAAACTTGAAGTGGAATAATACAAAGGTTCAGGAACATATTGAGCTTTGGGAAGTGAATGAGAGTTGGTCTCCTTCTGAAATTGAGGATGCGATTTTATCAGAAGTTGATCTTGAAGAAAATGAGACGCTCTTCGTGGTGTATGCTCAACTTGCAGGAGAGTCTCCGGAGAGAGAACAAACTATACGACCGTTTGGTTTGCTCATGAGAGAAGAGTGATTTCCTACTAGAAAAGGCGATGACAGAGAAGCTAACTTTACAGTCTGCTAGTGGGTATTTGGATCGATTTGTCCTCATTCCGTATTTAATCACGCATATTACTATGTAGAAGAATTATAAGACAAATCAATGATTCAAGTTAAATTCAAGAGGTGACCTTTATGGGAACACAGAAAAGTTACTTAACAACTAAGAATTCTAATTTTTTATCTTCTCTTCGGTTTATTGTTAAGCAGGGTGGTATTTTATTTGCAGGTTTATTCCTGTTGTTTGGAATCTCCGCCTGTGATATTACCGAGGAACAGGCAGAAGAAAAGGAGGGACAGGAAGAAGTAGAGTTTGTTAATCAGGAAATCTCAACTGAAGAGGCTGCAGAAGCCCGGGATTTCTGGACCACTGAGCGACTACAGCAAGCGGAACCGTATCAGCCTGAGTGGGAAAGCCACGAAGAGGAAGATCCTCCAGGTACACAACCTAACTATGATGTACCTGGAGAATCCGTGGAGTTACTGCAAAGGGAAGGAAATCCTCCTGAAGTGATGAAGGGAAGTGATACGGGTACCAAGAGAGTAAATAAAGATACCCAGGTACGTGATGCTTCCCAGGTTAGTGAGAACTATACTCAGTATCCATACCGATCAGTGGGTAAGGTATTTTTTACAAAAGATGACAACTGGTTTTCATGTAGCGCTTCAGTTATAGCATCGGAGAACCGGAGTGTGGTTTGGACCGCAGGGCACTGTGTGTCTGAACAAGGAGAAGAAGACTGGCATGATAATTGGATCTTTATACCTGCTTATGAAAGTGGGGACGAGCCACTTGGAAGATGGTCAGCTCGTGTAAAAACAACGATAGTTGCCTGGCATTCGGGCGGAAATCGTAACTATGACTTAGGTGCGGTTGTTGTTGAAAAACGCGACGAACGACCTATTGCCTCCGTTACCGGTTCGCTCGGATGGTGGTTTAATGCTTCCAGAAATAAAGATTGGAGAGTGCTTGGCTATCCCGGTTCTGGTAATTTATTCAGTGGACAGAAGATGTGGGAATGCTTCGCACCATATGACGGTGCAGATGGCGTCGGTTCAAATCCAGGCCCACGTACTTCTGCCATTGTTGATTGTGATATGACCGGAGGAGCAAGTGGAGGTCCCTGGGTTGTCGCTTTTGAGAATTGTCCCAGTTGCTATATAAACGGCGAAACCAGTTGGGGATGGTGGAGAAGAGGCCATTCTAATCTGAGTACACAGCTGGCCAGCCCGTATCATGGAAGTGCAGCCCATAACCTGCTTCAGTTTGCCGAAGGATTTTAGGTTAACTGATCAAGTAATTTATTTGGATTTTGTGGATGGGGAATGAGATAGTCTGTAGATAATCATGAAATGCCCTCAGCGGTATGAAAGCCACTGAGGGCTTTTTAACGGAACAAATCAAGAGGCTGATCGCAGGAAAATATGCAAGCAGAAATGTAGCTATGGTGGGAAAATTATTTTAATGAATAAGTCTTTGCCAAAGAATCAGCGCTGGAATGGTATCCAAGCTGTTGATAAACCGAGCTGAGTCGCTTTACATTCTGTTGGAAGTCCGGGTGTCCAGTCCCCTGCAACTCTTTTCTTATATCCAGAGCATTTTCCAGTAAATCTTTTGCCTGTGAAATTTTTTTTCTTTTTAATTCCAGCTTTGCCCTGTAACTGTATAGGTTAGCAAAACTGATATTTTCGGAATCATACCTATCCCTCATTATTGAAAGGGCTTCTTTGAAGACTTTATCGGCAGCCTCAAGGTTGTTTTTAGCTGTAAGCGTTTTTGCCAGATTTGATTTTACGATGCCAACATAGCGATGGTTTTCTCCCAGTGATGAGGCGTAAATATCGATAGCATTGCGGTAGGCATGCTCTGCAGAATTCAGTTGTGCTTTCTCAAACAAAGCATTTGCCAGATTATTGTAAGCAGTGCCGGTTTGTATATGGGAATAACCTAAAAGGTTTTTTCGGACTTTGAGGGCTTGGCGATAGTAGGTTTCAGCTTGATCATAATTTCCTTGATCGACAAGGAATCCGGCAAAATTATTCAGGCTTTGAGCTGTTATTGGATGATTTAGACCATAAATCTTTTTTCGTATTTTCAACGTTTCAGTATAATAAGTCTCTGCCAAATCAAACTCACCCCTTGTCCGGTATAGGACAGCCAAATTATTTTTTATGTTGGCGACTTTAGGATGAATATTGCCATAATTATTTTGTCTTATTCTCAGGGCTTCTTGATAAAACTGTCTTGCTGTTTCCAAATTTCCTTTTGACTTTTCGAGGACCCCCAGGTTGTTCAGGCTGTTGGCAATATCGGGATGGTTGGGCGTTAAATTATTTTGTCGAATTTCCAGAGCCCTATTATAAAGTACTTCAGCCGAATCGAGATTCTCTTTGTACCTCATCAAGGCTCCCAGATCACTGAGTGTTTCGGCATATTGGATATCATTGGGACCCAGAATATTTCTTCGGATATCCAGTGCTTTGGCATAATATGGTTCTGCCTGCTGGGTTTCTTGTGCTTTTTGGTGTAACCCGCCAAGATCGTTATAGATAGATGCAACTTCAGTATTTAATTCGCCATTTATTTTAGTTTGAATGTTGAGGGCACGTTTTAACAGCATCTCGGCCCTGTCATATTCTCCCAGATTTGTATAAACCCTTCCCATAGTATGCAACATTTGACTTTGAACCCCCGGTTGTTCACCGAGCTGATCAATTTGGTTGAGTCCTTCTTCAAGAATAGATTTGACTGGTACTGTTTCTCCGTTGGTTTCAGCGGGATTGCTAGCAGAAAAGAGACTGACTAAAAATTCAGAAGTTTCTTGTGCTCTTTCTGCCTGTAGACGAGCTCTGTTTCTTTCCTGGGTTATACGCCAGGTATAAATGCCAGCAAATGAGACAATCAGGAATATAAAACCCATTGTGGCTGCCAATTCTGTTTGATGCCTTTTAATAAACTTTTTTGCTTTATAACGTAATGTATCCTTTCGGGCAATAATCGGTCTGTTTTGTTTATAGCGCCGGAGATCTTCCAAAAATTGTTCAATAGAATCGTATCGTTCTTCCGGTTCCTTTCTTAACGCTTTCTGAACAATAGCATCCAGATCACCTTTTAACGTTTGGCTAAGTGAAGTAGGCTTTGTATGACGATCTCTTGCTTTCTTTTGACGAATATCATCCGGTAATTGCAAAAACCTCTTGCGGGGTGTCGAATGAGGCTTCGTCCGGATTATATTTTCAATTTCTGTCAGTTTTTTCCCTTCAAAATCAAAGGGATGTGCTCCGCAAAGCAACTCGTGAAATACAATGCCGAGCGTATAAATATCCGTCGCAGTGGTAATCGTCCTGTTCTCTATTTGTTCCGGTGACGCATAGCTGTAGGTAAGCAGGCGGGCTCCCGTTTGGGTCTGGTAAAGGGGTTGTTCCGGGTCTTCATGCTCAAGTAATTTTGCAATGCCAAAATCGAGAATTTTGACTTCCCCATCTTCAGTAACTAAAATATTGGATGGCTTAAGGTCTCGATGAATAATAGCATTTTTGTGTGCATGTTGAACGGCGCGGCATATTGACCGGAAGAGCTGGATCCGTTCCTCAATGGAAAAGGAATGCTGGTTGCAATATTCGTATAAAGACTTTCCTTCTACATACTCCATGACCAAGTAAGGCAACCCTTCCGGGGTTAGCCCCCCGTCCAGAAGTTGGGCAATATTGGGATGATTCAGTTTTGCAAGTATCTGTCGTTCACGCTTGAATCGGGCTACATTTGAAGGAGTTTGCAATCCACGTCGTAATACTTTGAAAGCTACCTGTTGTTTGTAAGTATCATCCGCTCTCTTAGCTAAAAATACAGAACCCATGCCGCCGTGACCGATGAGTTCAATAACTTCGTAGCTGTCTATAGTAGTTCCAACAAGAGCAGCATCTTTCTTCTGGACCTCTTCATTTAAAACATCCTGGGCAAGCTGTTGCTGATAATCGCTAAGTTCTTCCAGGAAACCTTCAGTATCAGATTGTTCGATAGCATCAATAAGGGCGGTAACATCCTGCCTGAGCTGCTTGTCTCCCTTGCATTGTTCCTGTATATAGGCGTCTCGTTCTTTTTTTGTCAGTTCAAGTGCGGTATCTACAATGTTATTTATTTTCTTCCACTGCTGTTGATTCATACCGAAAAAGACCTATTTACTCTCTTTCTTTTTTAATTCCTTGTAGAGCCACCCCCGTGCTTTAGCCCAGTCTCGTTTTACTGTTCGTTCTGAGACTCCCAAAGCATCTGCCGTAGCGTGAACGGTCATCTGTCCAAAGAAACGGAGTGTTACAACATCGGCCATTCGTTGATCCAGCTGAGCAAGTTTATCGAGTTCCTCATCAAGGTCGATGATTTGTTCTGACTCCTGGTGAACTTTTAACAACTGGTCAACGTAGGTAACGTCTTTTTGATCTCCCCCGCGTTTTTTTGCTTTCTTTTTACGGGCATGATCAACCAGTATTTGACGCATACATCTGGCGGCAATGGCCATAAAATGACTTTTATTTTTGGCCTCGATAGCCTCCTGATCAATCATCTTGATATAAACTTCGTGAACTAATTCGGTTCCCGAGATGGTAACTTCTCCATGCTCCGATTGAAGTTGGGAATAGGCCAGTCGTTTTAATTCCTTGTAGATAAGTGGGAAAAGTTGGGAATAGGCTTCTTCATCACCCCGTTGAACTTTTATTAACAGATTGGTGACCTCTGACTTTTTTTTCATTATCCCCGAATCAGTTCTTTTGAGTTTTCCAACGACCTTTTTAAATATATATGCTCTTTTAGGGGTTACAAAACATAAAAGATATTCATAGCTGATATCTTACACATATAACAATATTTTACGCCCGGGGATGAAATTCTTTGTGCACCTGGTGCAGCAGTGAACGATCCACATGAGTGTATATTTCTGTAGTGATGATCGAAGAATGCCCCAGCATTTCCTGGACGGCGCGCAAATCGGCCCCGCCTTCTAAAAGGTGAGTGGCAAAGGAATGGCGAAAAATATGGGGATATACATTCTTTTCAATTCCAGCCCGTTCCGCCGCATCGTTGACAATATTCCAGATGCTCATGCGCGACAGTGGGTTGCCCCGCTGACTGAGGAAAACTTTATTTTGGGATTTTTGAGGATTTTTATCACTCTGAAATTTTGGTCGGACCGTCTCAATATAATGTTCAATAGCTAGTTGAGCAGCCTCTCCAACCGGGACCAATCGTTCTTTATTTCCTTTTCCCAGTACGCGGATAAAACCGATTTCAAAGATGAGGTTATTTAATTCAAGTCCCGTCAATTCACTGACGCGCATTCCTGTGGCATAAAGGGTTTCCATTATGGCTGCGTTACGGATTCCCGCATCGGTTTCGCGATTGGGACTGTCAATAAGCGCAGCAACTTCATCCGGATCTAAAACATCAGGTAGTTCTTTCGTTTTTTGAGGAAGTTCAATCAATTCTGCCGGATTGGCTTCTGCCATTCCCTCTACCACAGCAAATTCATGGAACCCGCGTATACTGGATATATTTCGTGCAATAGAACTTACCGCTAGATCCATTGCAGAAAGCTCTTCTATATATTGTTCTATATGTTGAAGAGTGACTCCATTTAGATTATGAATCCGAAGGTCACGGGCAACAAATCTCAGATATCGCTGGAGATCATTCTTGTAGGAAAAAACAGAATTTTCAGAGAGACTTTTTTCAAGTTTAATAAACTGCAAATAGCGTTGTAACTCTTCCTCGTAGTGCATAGTGTTACGAGTTATAATACTCATCAACAGGTGGAGTGGAGTCTCCTTCTTCTTGTTCTTCGGCTTGTTTACTTTCCGATATTTTTGATCTCTCTGGCTTTTTATCTTCTGAAGACTGATCAGTTGATTCACTTTCTTTTTCTTCATCCGGGTATTCGACACGACTGTGATAAATACCGACTAAAATATTAAGGAATGTTTCCTTAATAGTAGTAAGATCCTTGAAGGTAAGGGGAGTCTTGCTAAGTTGACCCTCACTCACACGAGTCTCGATCATTTTATCAATAAGATTTTCGAGCTTTTGATAATTGGGGTCTTTCATGGCCCGGGAGGATGCTTCAATACAATCAGCCAATAACAGGATGCCGGTCTCTTTAGTTTGGGGGAGGGGGCCATCATATCGAAAATCTTCTTCACGAATCTCTTTTTTATCCTCATCAGCATTTTCCTGTGCTTTATCCCAGAAAAATTTAATGAGGGAAGTGCCGTGATGTGTTTTAATGAAGTCAATAATGATCTCCGGCAGTTTATGCTCTTCTGCTATTTTTACTCCATTGGATACATGGGCTTTGATTACCAGAGCACTCATTCGGGGCTTCAGCTTATCATGTTCATTGCTTTCAGTTTGGTTCTCTGTAAAATAACCGGGGTTCTCCATTTTGCCGATATCGTGATAAAGTCCTCCTACACGACACAACAAGCTATTGGCACCGATGGCTCCTGCTGCCGCTTCCGCAAGGTTAGATACCTGCAGGCTGTGATGGAACGAGCCCGGAGCTTTGGTCATAAGATCCTTTAATAACGGCAGGTTGGTGTCGCTCAGCTCTAATAGGGTAAAGTCAGTAGTAACATTAAATGTTTTTTCAAATAAGAGAATAAGTGGATAGGTAAACAGGATGAAAATGGCATTAATCGCTATGAAAAACAGCTCATTGGCCAGTGCTGTCCATCCCTGAAAAGCCGTCATGCTAAAGGCTATCACAACAATAGTATATGATAAAAATACGATGCCGGGAGTGGTAAAGAAAAACTGCGAACGCTTTTTAATATCACGAACCGAGAACAGGCCTAGGCTACACGCAACTGTAGTTGCTGTTACGTGTTCAAAATTATTGCCGTCAATAAGTCCTGTGAGTAGCGCAAGTGTAATAGTTGCCAATAATCCTACCCTGGAGTCAAATATGATTGTGAGAATAATGGGGGCAATAGCTACCGGGACAATATAGGATGAAATTGTATCCAGCTCGTAGACAATAGAGCTGCCTATACAAATAATTGACATAGCAATGAGCACCAGCAGGAGCAGGGCATTATTCTTAAAGATATAACGTCTGTAAAGGTACAGATAGAAGAAAAAGATGGTGACAATAGCTATTACGGCTATGATATCTCCCCCGTAGCGAAGCCAGCGTTCCATAGTAGTGGCATTTTGGGAACGGGCCTCAGCCAGACTTTCAAGCATAGTTAACTTTTCTTCGGTAACAATATCACCTTTGCGGATAATAACCTGTCCTTGTGCTACCGCTCCTTGTGTAGTAGATACTTCTGACAGGGCTTCCTGAATATGGCTTTGAGTTTCTACAGGATCGAAAAGAATATTCGGTTGAATAACCTGTTCAAATATTCTTGTGCCGGCAGATACAATGTCCTCACTAAAAGTTTCAGATAAGGTTTGTTGAGTAAATACTATAGACTCTTTTATATCGTACAGATTAGCAACATTACGTGTTCGTTCAGTACGTTCTTTGAGATCACGGACAATTACTTTGTTTTTCTCCAGAGCACTTTTGGAAGTATCAATAATGCCTTCTTCAAGTAACTGTGTCGTAATATCAGTAATCTGCTGTTTCAAGACATTGAGAACAAACTCATTACGAACATTAAAGCTGGAAGCAGCAGTCTTATTTTGAATCACCGTTTGCTCATAATGGGTTATCAAAGCCTTCCAGGTATCTTCTGAAAAATCCAGAGGAGCATTTTTTTTCATGTTTACAAATTGAAGGCTGTCTGAACGGCTGTCAGTAGCAGTATCTTCCTTGGCTATTTGCCACTGTTCGTAGCTGTTTAAAACAGGTTCCAGACTTTTGTATAGTGAGTCAAGTCGGTTTTGTATTTGTACATTAGCCTGGGGATCAATGTTGTAAATCGGGAGCGTAGCATCTCTGATGTTTTCGCGCTCCATTGCAATGGTTTCCTGATCTTTTTTAATGGGAAAGGTAAAGGGGGCCGTTAAATTGTCAGCCCTCCATGGTTCTCCGATACTATAATTTATAGGTTCTTTAAAGCTTGTCTGTGGGATGGACGCAATTAATACTCCCAAAAAGCCGAGTATAATAAGAGACCGAATATAGATATTGTTTTGCAGAGACGAAGATTGCTCTTGTTGCTTTTTCTTTTCCCCGATTACAGGAACCTTTCGCTGTTTTTTAGGGGCCAGCCCAAGTTTTTCAAGAATGCTCATAAATATCTTTAGATCTGTCTTTCAAGAGGTAGAAACACTTGGAAGACATTAAAATGTACCTGCAAGATACTTTGATTAACAAATTATACCAACTTACAATTTATTAAGTGATGTTTTTCAATAAAATGCTGTAGTGGTTTATTCAATAAGTTTTAGAAAGTCATTTTGATTAAGGATAGAAATATTTTGTTGTTGGGCTTTCTCGTATTTGCTTCCGGGAGATTCACCTGCCAGCAAGTAATCGGTATTTCCACTTACGGAGGAGGTAACCCGGCCACCATGTTCCTCAATTTTTTGGGTAGCTTCTTTCCGGGTAAAGTCAGGCAGACTACCGGTAAGAACAAAGATTTTATCTGCTAGTTTTTGTGTTTTCTGTTTGTCTTCTTCTTTTCTAAAAGTAAGGCCTGCTGATTTGAGAGAGTAGACCATTTTTAAGTTAGACTCATCATTAAAGAAAGTAACCACTGATTCCGCTATTTTAGGGCCTATAGCATCGATTTCTGAGATGCTCTCTTCATCCGCCTTGATAAGTGCCTCCATTGTTCCAAAAGCATTGGCAAGGTCCCGGGCAACTGTTTTACCAACAAAGCGGATTCCCAGAGCATAAATGAGTCTGTCTAGGGATTGCTCTTTACTCTTTTCTATGGCTGATAATAAATTTTGAGCACTTTTTTCAGCCATGCGTTCAAGAGGCAGAAGTTGTTCTTTGTTGAGCTGATACAGATCTGAATAATTTTTGATTAGTCCTTCCGAAACCAATTGGTCAACCACTTTTTCCCCGAGTCCTTCAATATCCATGGCATCCCGGGAAGCAAAATGGGCAATACGCTGACGTATTTGCGGGGGACATTCAGCGTTAGTACAGCGCCAATCTACATTATCCCCAAGTTTTGTCAGCTCATGTCCACAGGCCGGGCAGTCTTTCGGCATCTTAAATGGTGGATTACGATCTTCCCGATTCGGATTAACGACGCTAACCACCTGGGGAATAATTTCGCCTGCCTTTTCTACAACAACGCGGTCACCCGGACGGATATCCTTACGGTGGATCTCATCTTCATTATGGAGTGATGCTCGTTTAACTGTTGTTCCGGCTAGCTCTACAGCCTTAAGTTCGGCTACGGGGGTTATTTTGCCCAATCGTCCCACTTGCAGGCTAATATCATTAATGGTGGTCGTAGCTTGTTCCGCCTCAAACTTATAAGCGATAGCCCAGCGAGGTGCTTTTGAAGTTGAACCAAGCTGCGACCTGAATTTGTCTTCATTGACTTTAATCACAACCCCATCCGTTTCAAACGGTAGGTTGTGTCTTAGCTCTTTCCACTCTTCAAGCTGTTGATGGACTTCATCAATATTCTTACACTTTTGATAGTACTCGCATACAGGAAGCCCGAACTCAGACAGCATCTTCATCTTTTCCAGTTGGGTGAGCGGCTGGGATTCCTCCAATAGCAGGTCAAAACTAAAAAAGCGAATAGGTCTTCGTGCAACCTCTTTGGGATCCTGCATTTTAAGGGAACCAGCCGTAGAATTCCGGGGATTGGCAAATGGCGATAATCCTTGTTCTTCCCGGTGCTCATTCATCCTTGCGAAAGCCTCTCGCTCCATGTAAGCTTCTCCCCGAACTTCCAAGACCTCAGGATAATCACCTTCCAAAGATAATGGAATATCCCGGACTGTACGGAGATTACGGGTAATATCATCGCCGCGCTCCCCGTCTCCACGAGTTGCACCCAATGCCAGGTCCCCATCTTCGTATCGAAGGCGAATGGCAGTGCCATCAAATTTTAGCTCTGCCATATAGGTGAAGTTGCTGTGATCTAGCCGTTCACGTACCCGGCGGTCAAAATCATTCAGCTCCTCTTCATTATAAGTGTTATCGAGACTTAGTAAAGGTACTGGGTGCTGGATCGTTTCAAAATCACTGCTGGGTTCACCACCGACGCGGCGAGTAGGGGAATCCGGATCCTGAAGGTCAAACTTGTTCTCAAGTTTTTCTAGCTCGGATAGATATTCGTCAAACTTCTTATCCGAAATAAAAGGCTGGGCTTCCTGGTAGTAGGCTTTATTGGCTTTTTCAAGTAAGTCTCGTAGTTCATTGATACGTTCTTGTGCCTGTTTCTTATCCATTGCTAAAATTTATTGACGTTCGAGCTGACGAATAACCGAAGGAGGCGGGGCCCCAATTCCCAGAGAATCGGGTGAAGGTTGCAGCCATTTCGGATCGCCTTCGAAAAAAGATCTGTTTATTTCTATGCGCCCCGTTTGTGGATTAAAAAACTGTTCCTTGAAATTAGTAATAGGGTGACCATTCATTAGCAAAACAATATTATTGATCCCATTACGGAATTGAAATTCATTTACAAAATTAAATCGTATGGCTTCCCCCTCTTCAATCCAATATGGATTAAGAGCTCCGGTAACATCCGTAAATACACGAACAGGTTCCAGTTTACCGTGTGCTGCATAAAGTACTATGGAAAGAGTATCGGACAGCTCGTCTTTTGGAGCCTCTAACTGATTTCTTGTTGATGAAGTCAATTCGGCACTATCATTATTTTCTATAGCTGGAGAGCTGGACTGAAGAGTACCAGATGGAACGGTCGCCTGTATAGGCGTTTCCTGCTGTGAAGAGCTTTGGCCATTCTCTGTCGGTGGACGAAAATAAAACCAGTAAACAAGGAATGCTGCCACACCAAATAAAAGAAGGGTAAAAAAGACAGGCTTCCATTTTGGTCGCTGCTTGCTGAATGGAGAAAAACGTTCAGCCATATTAACCCAGTCGATAGAAGTAACCTTTTCAGATCTTTTTAAAACTATATCTTTTTGGGTAGTGCTGGTAGCAGGGTCGTTTTTTTGTCTTTTTTCGGAATTAGTTTCTTTTTTATCCGTTGTCGGTTCTTCCGGACGTAACTCATCATCAACAAGGCTGCCGTTATAGTGGCCTTTTTCCATCTGGTCGAGCGCATGGATGATTTCCCTTTCATCAATAGCAAGTGTACTGGCATAACTGCGAACATAGCCACGGATATATGTCGTTGTACCGGTGATATCCTGGAAAAGAGAATCATCCTCAATAGCATTTAGAATATGTTTCGGAATTTTTGTGGACTGATGGATCTCTTCTAAACTAATTCCTTGATCCTTCCGAATGATCGCCAAATCATTTCCAAGTGATGGCATAGGATAAATGACAGATTATAAGTGATTAATAACCGTTGAATTGACCGTAAATCTAAACAAATATGACGGTAGGCAAAAGTTTTAATAGGTAATACAATTTTATTTGTAAGGATTTGATTGCAAAATGATCTTACCTAGAAAAGTATTCAATGAAGAAGATGTTTCAAAATATGGTAAGAGGCATTTCAGGGGTGGTTTTCCCTAATGTATGTGCATGCTGTGGACTTGAAAATACTGAACATCAGCGTCTGCTCTGTTCTTTTTGCCTTCAGGAACGGTTTGAGGATGCTAATCCTGACAATGCCCCTGTTTCAAGTGATATTATTTTACCGGAAGGCGTGATTGCCCAACACGCCCTATGGCAGTTTGACAAAGGGGGCGACCTACAGGACTTATTACACTTATTGAAATACGAACAACTGACAGGTATTGGGGTTGACTTGGGACGTGAATTGGGAGTCCGAATAAAGAAGCATTCTTTGTTGAAGCAAAAACTAAGCTTTTTTCCAGCTGTCCTTTTGCCTGTCCCATTGCACTATCTAAAATTTCGGTACAGGGGGTTTAATCAGGCATTTAAAATAAGCTTGGGATTTCAGCAGGTTTGGAACGATCTGTCTATTTGTGATATTAAAAGCGTAGTAAGAGATAAAAATACGCGCACTCAAACGGGACTTTCTCTAAAAAGACGTCGTCAAAATTTGAAAAATGCATTTAAGGTAAAAAAGCCTGCTGAGATAAAAGATAAGCTTGTCGTCATTATAGATGACGTTTTTACCACCGGAGCCACTACTTTTGAGCTTGCTCATACGGTTTTAGATAGTGGTGCCAAAGAAATAGTAGTATTGACGGTTGCACAGGCTTAATCCTCAGTATTAATTCGTTTTTTCAAAAAAAGAAGGATATTTTTAAGGTTATGAATAGATTTAGCTCGCAACGTCAAAACTTATTTTTAGAAACAAAGCTGGGTATCGTTACCCGAACAGGAGACTGGTTCCATACTACATCCAAACATATTAAAGAGTTTGTCCCAGGGCTTTTGGAGAAACGATCACTTGATTTACTCGTCGAGGAAGCTATTGCCTGGGTGCGTAGTGCGGATAGCCTGTCCTTGACTTTGTTGCTTCTTTTACTGCTTTTTATCCATCCCATATTTGCAGCCGTTATTGCTATTGCTTTCCATTTTTTTTGGTATCGCTTTAAAAGTGGTTTTGTTACGATTTACTTGGGCAAACTGCTCAAGTTTATGAATAAAGATGGGTACCTCTTAATGACTTCTTTGGTCATTATTAGCCTTTTAGGAATAGACGGACAGTATTTGGCGGTGGGAATAGGGCTAGTCTTCTTTTTCCTAATGAAATTGGGACTCCTTAAGATGCTTTGGGATAAGATGGATAAAGGTAGCGATAATCATCTAACACTTAACGATCGTGTATTTAAGATGATTCTGGTGAGGTATGCAATGTTTTATAATATGGCACCGGCTGAAGTACAAACAATGGAAGAACGATTTAAAGAACTAGCAATAAGCAGGAAAAAAGGGAACTAGCGTGAGTATATCGAATATTTATTTAGCCCGTCATGGGGAGACCGAATATAATCGACGAAATCAAATACAAGGCAGGGGTATTGATGTATCTCTGAATGAGACCGGTCAACTGCAGGCGAAGGCCCTTTCAGCACATATTCATACCCTTGATATTGATTATTTATATAGCAGCAGCCTAAAGCGTTCTCGGGAAACAGCAGAATATGTAGGTAAATATTGTAATCTGGAGAACCAATCGTACCGGGAGCTGGATGAAATGAACTTTGGAATATTGGAAGGTCGCCCCATTGAGGAGATAGAATCAGAGCTGCAACAGCTGCATGATAATTGGAAGTCAGGGGAAGTTTCATTTGCTTTAGAAAAAGCTGAAAGTCCTCGTAAGGTCTTGGAACGAGCCGGAGGACGAGCAGAGAACATCATTCGTGAAAAACACAGGTCAAATATCTTATTTGTTCTTCACGGCCGCCTTATTCGGATTTTAGTTTCACATTGGTTAGGTATGGGGCTCTCATCCATGCATAAAGTTGCTCACAGCAATGGTGCTTTATACCATCTTCAATGGGATGGCCAACAGTTTAGGTCAGTCTTTTTAAATAATACTGATCATTTGAAAAATGGGAGTCTGGACTCATTATCGAATGAAAAATGGTCGAGAATTGAGCTACAATAGTTTGGAAAAGTATTTGAGGGTTAAATAATTATGAGCGAAAAAGTACGCAAGATGTTCGCGGATATTGCCGATGATTATGATCGGGTAAATTCTATATTATCATTTGGTGTTCACCATATCTGGCGAAATCGGGCGGTACAGTTAAGTGGTGCCCGGGAAGGGGATAATGTGCTCGATTGTGCAACGGGTACCGGGGATTTAGCTTTGAAATTTAAGGAGTCTGTTGGTGATAGTGGATCTGTGCTAGGTACAGATTTTTGTAAGGAAATGATTGAGCACGCACCGGAGAAAGCCAGAGAACATAATCTGGAAGTTGAGTTCGAAGTGGCGGATGCAATGAATCTGCCTTATGAAAATGACCGTTTCGATATTTCCAGTATTGCATTCGGCATTCGTAATGTAGATGATCCGGTACAGGCTCTTAAAGAGATGGGGCGGGTTGTCAAGCCCGGTGGCACGGTAGTGGTTCTGGAATTCGGTCAGCCGAAAGGATTGCTAAAATATCCTTATGAGCTTTATAGCCAATATATTATGCCCACAGTAGGCGGGTGGATTAGTGGAAATCGGGAAGCCTACTCTTATCTGCCCAGAACGAGTGCTAAATTTCCGGCTGGCAATGAGTTCATTTCATTGATGAAAGAATCTGGTGCTTTTACTTCTCAGATGTTCGAAAAGCTAACCGGCGGCATTGCCTATGTATATGTGGGTACTGTGAAATAAAAATGTGTATATTAAATCCTAAATTTTACTACGAAAAACATCTTTTATCATGTCAGTAATGCAAATTGAAGCAATTAAAAAAGTATTACCACATCGTTATCCGTTCTTATTGGTAGATCGCGTTTTAGAACTGGAAGAAAAACGCATCCTAGCCTATAAAAATGTTACGGTAAACGAGGACTTCTTTAACGGTCATTTCCCGGAAAAACCATTGATGCCGGGCGTATTGCAGGTAGAAGCCTTGGCACAAACAGGTTGCATAATGTTAACTGAAAATCATATTGAGAATCCTGATGAAAGTCTGATCGTTTTTACTAATATCAATCAGGCAAAATTCAGAAAGTCTGTAGTGCCGGGCGACCAGCTTATGATGGAGGTATTTCTGACTAACCGCCGACGTAATTTTACGACTATGGAAGGAACCGCACGTGTGAATGATAAAGTTGTTTGCGAGCTTGAAGCTACTTCTGCAATTGTACCTAAAGAAGACGAATGAGTACACAATCCCCAAACCGTCCTCCCAAAGTAACGACCCAGACTATCGTGGATATGAAGGGTGAAGAGCGGAAAATTAGTATGCTCACCGCCTATGATTTTACGATGGCTAAAATTATTGACCGGGCGGGTATTGATATTATCCTGGTAGGCGATTCAGCCAGTAACGTAATGGCTGGTTACGATACTACGGTACCCATGACGCTCGATCATATGATATATCATTCTTCCTGCGTGGTACGCGGAGTAGAAACCGCGCTTGTTATTGCAGACCTGCCTTTTATGAGCTATCAGGTAACACCTAAAGAGGCTTTGATTAGTGCAGGACGCATGATGAAGGAGGCAGGGGTTCACGGTGTGAAACTAGAAGGAGGAAAGCCTGTTGTTGAGACTATCCGGAAAATTGTGGAGGCGGGTATTCCTGTTATGGGACATCTCGGACTTACGCCTCAAAGCATTTATAAATTTGGAACGTATAAAGTACGTGCCACTGAAAGTGAGGAAGCCCAACAACTGCTGGAAGATGCCAAAAAGCTTGAAGAAGCCGGATGCTTTTCCATAGTACTGGAAAAGATACCCGCTGGTCTGGCAGAAAAGGTAACAAATCAACTTTCTATTCCTACCATCGGTATCGGGGCCGGCAAGAAATGTGACGGACAAGTACTGGTTGCACACGATATGCTGGGACTTAATAAAGAGTTTAAACCACGCTTTCTCCGACGGTATGCCGATCTGGATACGAAAATGACCGAAGCGGTACAAAATTACATCCGGGATGTGCAGTCCGGGGACTTTCCTAATGAAGAAGAACAGTACGATAGTTAATTTAGCTATACTACTTTTGTTTCAAGCTGCTGCTGATCATTATATTTGTAACGCATTAAACTTTTAACAAAGATACGATGAGTAATTCTGAAGACCCGGTAATTCTTGTTTGTAATGATGACGGTATTTTTTCACCGGGCATCCAGGCTTTGGCTGAAGTAGCCGATGAGTTTGGGGAAGTCCACATTATAGCGCCCGATCGCGAGCAAAGTGCTGTGGGGCATGCGGTGACGGTAGATACACCCTTGCGTTCCCGTTCGTTCCAGGTGGATGGCCGATTTAACGGGCAGGCCGTAACCGGAACCCCGGCCGATTCAATAAAGCTTGCGCACGATCAGCTAATGAAGCGAAAACCGGATTTGGTTGTTAGCGGTATTAACCACGGAAGCAATGCAGGAGTTAATATTTTATACTCCGGCACTGTAAGTGCTGCCACCGAAGGTACGATTTTGGGGTATCCGTCCATTGCCGTAAGCTGTACGGATTTTGATGAAGAAGCAGACCTGAGCGGAGCAAGGGATGCGGCACGCAAGGTAATTGGGTACGTGCTCAGTCAGGGACTACCCAAAGGCGTTACCTTAAATTTGAATGTGCCACCCGGAGAATTAAAGGGGATTAAATGGGCACGTCAGGCAGATAGCCGCTATGTAGAGGAATTTGAGGGGCGAGTAGATCCGAATAATCGGTCCTATTACTGGCTTACCGGCCGATTAGAGCTTCTGGATGAAGGAGAAGATCTGGATATTAACGTACTCAAGAAGGGATATGCCGCCTTGACACCCATTCAGTATGATATGACCGCCTACACCCTGCTAAAGGATGTGGAAGATATAGAGCTTTAGTGAAAAGATAATTCTGTTTTTAACTTATAAAAATAGAACGCCCAAACATATTTAGGCTTTTCTATATTTTCCCCAACTTTTTTGTAACAAAAACGGTTGAAATGACTCTTGTTATATGAAAGGGGTACGAAAAAGTGCCTGCCAAGCCACCCATCGGGATGGGATTGGAATCAAGAGAATAGGTAACAAAATAG